>NZ_JBYNRX010000051.1:0-29374 GCF_057785375.1 Roseiflexus sp. | reverse complement strand
GCAAGGTTGAGTTACAATTTCCGCGGGCATGGTGTTCTTCGTCTCCTTCCTAATTGATCGTGGTGGGAGAAAGATACCATGCCTTCTTGGTTCCAGACTACTCAACCTGCCCGCTTGCAACTTTGCGCTGTAATATTAGAGCCTATCCGAAAAATCGCTGACTGAAGTGCGACCGGGTAGGCGAAGGCATTGCCTTCGCCTACCCAACGAGCTTTTCCGGATAACCTGTGGACCCGCTAATGGTCTGGGCGGTCAACGCGCAAATGATCATATTATTCTCTCACTTTTCAGAGCAAGCCGGTGACTGGAGAGAACTCCAATTAGTGCCTCCAGATGGTCATTAGAGCCGATGAAAGCGGGCTGCAAAAAGCCGTTCGCGCTGCTGCCGGGGGAGCCAATATTCCCAAGCGGGTCAGCCCGCATACCTTTCGCCACTCGAGATGACCGTCACCGGAGGGCGTTTGGGGCACGACCAAGCAATGACCAGCGTCACGGGCGTCGGCGATCCATCGGTAGCGGGTCCTGGTGACGGTCATCAGCCGGGGTGGGTGGCGCAGATGACCGTCACCGGAGGGCGGCGGGGAGCGGTTGGGCAATGACCAGCGTCACGGGCGTCGGCGAGTCGGTCCTGGTGACGGTCATCAGCCAGGCGATGCCTCTAACTCCTACTTCCCCGTCCGCCTCTTGATCTCCTCCGTCAGCAGCGGCACGATTTCATTCGCATCGCCGACGACGCCATACGTGGCGACGCGGAAGATCGGCGCGTCCGAGTCTTTGTTGATCGCCACGATGGTGCGCGAGGAGCGCATGCCTGCCAGGTGCTGGATCGCGCCGGAGATGCCAACCGCCATGTAGAGTTTGGGGCTGACCGTCTTGCCGGTCTGGCCGACCTGATGCTCATAGGGCACCCAACCGGCATCGACGATCGCGCGCGATGCGCCGTAGGCGCCGCCGACTGCTTCCGCAAGCGGGGGGATCAGTTTGTAATAGTTCTCCGGCGACCCCAGGCCGCGCCCGCCCGACACGATGATCGCTGCGTCCGACAGATTGACGGCCCCCTGCTTCGGCGCCACGCTCACAACCTTTGCACGCATCGGAACGCTGGGCATGGCTTCGGTCACCACTGCGCCGGAGCGGCCAGGACTTGCCTGCGGTTCCGGGAAACTCTGCTTGCGCACCGAGACGACCGCCGTTCTGCCGGGGGCGAAGGTCAGCGTGTTGATAACGTTGCCGCCATGTGAACTGCGAACGGCGCTCACCACGCCGTTCTCGATCAACACATTCGTCGAGTCGGCGGCGACGCCGGTATCGAGTTCCGCCGCCAGCGCCGCGCTGAAGTCGCGCATCTGGAAACTGGCGCCGGTCAGGATCAGGGCGGGCTGATACTTCTTCGCGATCGCTGCGGCTGCGCCGACATACCCATCGGTGGTGTACTGCGCCAGCGTGCCGTCATCGACCACATACGCCGTATCGGCGCCGTAACTGAAGGCGGTGTTCGCAAGATCGCCGACGCCGGCGCCCAGGATCAGCGCGCCGACCTTCATCCCGTTGGCGTCAGCCAGTTCGCGCGCCTTGCCGAGCAATTCCTTCGACACCCCGGCCATATCGCCATGGGCGGCTCGCTCAATGAAAACCCAGATCTCGTTCGCCATAGACGTTCTCCTGTCAGATAACCTGCGCTTCCATCAACTTATCGACCAGTCGGGCAACCTTCTCGGCAGCATCTTTTCCTTCGATGACCTCGCCCTTCGGACGCGGCGGCGGCGGGACGCGATTGACCAGGTTCAATGCGGGGGTCAAGTCCGCAGCGCTGAGACCGAGATCCGCCGCCGACCAGGTCGGAATCTCGACCTTGGCGACTTTGCGGATGCGCAGCAACGACGGGTAGCGTGGTTCATTGATGCCTTTGACGACCGTTGCAACTGCCGGCAGGCTGGCTTCGACCGTTTCGACCACTTCTTCGAGATGGCGTTCGGCGACGATTTTGCCGCTTTCCAGCGCGACAACCTTCCCCACGTAGGTCAGTTGCGTCCAGCCAAGCAACCGCGCCAGCGCCGGCGCAAACGCCCCGGTTTCGTCATCGGTCGAGTTGCGGCCACACAGCACCAGATCGACATCGCCCAGCTTCTTGATGGCGGCGGCGGCGACCCGCGCAGCGCCGAAGGTGTCAAGTTTGGTGAACGCCGGGTCGCTCAACAACAGCGAGTCGGTGGCGCCCATTGCGAGTGCGCGACGAATCTGTTCCTTCCAGTCTTCTGGACCAATCGAGAGAATGGTGACTTTGCCGCCCAGTTTCTCGTTCCACTGCAACGCCTCTTCGACGGCATACTCATCGAAGAGGTTCATGATCTGCTCGATCCCATCGGCGTTGATTGTCAGATCCGCGTTGATTTTGACCGAGTTGTCGCGCGGAACCTGTTTCATGCAGACGACGATGTGCATAGCGCCTCCCTCTTGCGCCGCTGCTCGTCAGCGGCTTCGCATCAATGCTGCTTCCCCTGGTAATCCCCTTGTGCGCTTATTAGCGTACGTGGTAACACGTTGCATTATAACATGATGTTCATCATGCCCATTCATCCGGGTCATACGCGGGCAACTCGCGGCGGAGCGGCTTATTCTCGCGGTAGCCGAGCGCGAAATCCGCCTGGAGCAGTTCCTGCAATTCACGGGTGCCTTCGTAGATGATGGCGCCGCGCGCATTGCGCAGGTAGCGTTCGACGGGATATTCGTCGCTGTAGCCATAAGCGCCGTGGATCTGAATCGCGTCGTCGGCGGCCTCGAAACTGCTGACGGTCGCATGCCACTTGGCGAGGGTCGTTTCGCGGGTGTTGCGGCGTCCCTGGTTCTTCATCCAGCCGGCGCGGTACACCAGCAGGCGGCTGGTGTCGAGTTTGCGCACCATGTGGCTGATCATGCGCTTGACCAGTTGATGTTCGGCGATGGGAACGCCGAACGTCTGGCGCTCTTTCGCGTAGCGGATGCTGGCTTCCAGGCTCGCCTGGATGAGACCGGTCGCACCGGCGGCGACGGTGTAGCGCCCGTTGTCGAGCGCGGTCATGGCAATCTTGAACCCCTCGCCCTCTTCGCCGAGCCGGTTGGCGACCGGCACGCGCACCTCTTCGAGAATGACCGAACCGGTATTGCCGGCGCGCACGCCGAGTTTTCCGTGGATCGGGAGACTGCTGACGCCGGGCATGGTGCGTTCGACGATGAAACACGAGATGCCCCGGTTCCCCTTCGAGGGGTCAGTCTTGGCGAAGACCAGGAAATGGTCGGCGATGTCCGCCAGGCTGATCCAGGTCTTCTCGCCATTCAGGATGTAGGAGTCGCCGTCGCGCCGTGCAGTGGTGAGCATGGCGCCGGCATCGGTGCCGCTGTTCGGTTCGGTCAGGCAGTAGCCGGCGATTTTCTCGCCTTTCGCTTGCGGGACCAGGTATTTCCGCTGCTGTTCTTCCGTTCCCCACTGAAACAGCGTCAGCGAGTTCAAGCCGGTATGGACGCTCATGACCACGCGCAGGAAACTGTCGACTCGCTCCAGTTCCTCGCACACGACCGCCAGCGCCAGGTAGTCCATTCCTGCGCCGCCGAGCCGCGCCGGCAGGCAGATGCCGAGCAGCCCCAGTTCACCCATGCGCTTCAGGATGGGACGAATGTGCGGGCGGGTCTCTGGTCCCTCCATCGCCGCGCCGCTGCAGTCCCACTCGCGAATGAACGGCGCGACTTCCTTTTCGGCGAATTCGCGCACCGTGCGGCGCAAAATCTGGTGTTCCTCGGTCAGGAACATGTCGTAGTTGGCGGTAAAGTCCATCGTCGTTTCCTCTCAAGAACCGAGAACCAAGAACCGAGAACTGAGAACTGAGAACCAAGAACGGGGTCGGGAATAGGGAGTAGGGGGCGGGGAGCGGGGAACACTTTCCACTTGCGCATCTTTGCACCTTCCCACCTGCCGCCTTTCCGTCTTCCCTGGCAACGTTCAACGTTCAACGTGCAACGCCCGCCTGCAACCTTCATCCCCGAACCCCTGGCGTCGTACAGCGACGTTGCATCGCAGCGTCGCTCCCTGTCGTGTCTTTGTCTTCAACCTTCAGCCGCTTGCCGCTGGACTCGCTTGCCTTCCCACGTTTATCCCTCTGCAATGGCGCGTCCCTCACACTTTGGCAGGCGGGACGTTCCCGGCTTCGAGAATGGCGCGGCGCGCGTCGACGCGCAGCAACAGCGCGATACCGGCGATGAAGAAGATGAGCAGCAGCAGGATCGCTACCCGGTAGCTGCCGGTAAACTGGAGCGCCAGACCGAAGACGAGCGGTCCGAGCCAGCTTGTGCCGCGTTCGCTGACTTCGTACAGGCTAAAGTACTCCGACTCCTGCCCCGGCGGGATCATCTGCGAGAAGAGTGAGCGGCTGATCGCCTGGCTCCCGCCCATGATGACGGCAATCGCCGCCGCCAGGATGTAGAACTGCGTCGGATTGCCGGGCTGCACCCAGCCATATGCCGCAAAGATCACGCTCGTCCAGATCACCAGGCTCACCAGGATGGCGCGGGTAGCGCCGATCCATCCCGCGACACGCCCGAACATCAGGGCGCCGGCAAAGGCGACGAACTGTACCATCAGAATAGCAGAAATGAGTGTGGATTGCTCCAGTTTCAGTTCTTCGGCGCCAAACTGCGACGCCAGGGCGATCACGGTTTGAATGCCATCATTGTAGAGCAGATAAGCGCCGAGGAACAACAGGGTTTGCGGGTAGTTGCGCGCCTTGCGCAACGTTTCCCACAACTGTTTGAAACCAATGGTCACATAGTGTTCGCCTGGCGGTATGCGCTTGATCGGATCGCGCCGGCGCAGCGCCAGCAGCGGAATGATCGTGAAGATCGCCCACCACATGCCAGCCGAGACGATGCTGATCCGCACGGCGTGATTGGAAGAGACGCCAAATGACCCGGCGTTCTGGAAGAGCAGCAGGTTGGCGACGAGCAACAACCCGCCGCCGAGGTAGCCGAGCGCCCATCCCTGCGACGACACGGCATCGCGTCGGTCGGGACTGGCAATATCGGGCAGGAACGCATTGTAGAAAACGATGGATGCGCCAAAACTCAGGTTGGCGATCAGAAACAACACCCCGCCGAAAAGGTAATTGCCGCCATCGAGAAAATAGAGCAGCATCGTGGCGATGGCGCCGACATACGCAAATACGCCCAGGAGATGCTTCTTCAGATGGGTATAGTCGGCAATCGCGCCGAGGATCGGCAGAAAAAGAACCTGGAGCAGCACTGACAGCGAAACCATGTAGGGAAAGAATGCACCGGCGGCGACCGGAATGCCCAGCGGGTAGACAAACCCTGCGGCGTCAGCGGCGTTCCGTGTTACCGAGGTCAGGTACGGACCGAGAAAAACGGTCACAACTGTGGTAGAAAAAGCGGAGTTTGCCCAGTCGTAGAAATACCAGCCAACCTGTTCGCGGCGATCATCGGTGGCAGCGACGCTGGCGCTGCGCGCGATTTCGATCTCCATACACTCCTCTCTTCTCATCGTCCGTCACGCATCATGCCGCGCGTTTGTCGGAGCCGGTGCGATGCACCGTCTCTGCGGGCGATGCGCCGTCCGTCCCTGCGGCGCTTCCTGGAGACGTTGCGGTGCAACGTCTCTTCTGCGGTGCGTCGTGCGTCTACCGTCCTTTCCACGTCGGTTGGCGTTTCTCGAGAAATGCGGTCGTCCCTTCTTTTGCGTCGTCGGTCGCTGCAATTGCGCCGAAAAGGGCGGCTTCGTACATACACCCCTCCGCCAGCGGCATATCCAACCCGCGATTGATCGCCTGCTTGATGGCGGCAATCGCCAGCGGCGCTTTTGCGGCGATCTTCATCGCCAGCGCGCGTGTCTCTTCCATGAGCGATGCCGCCGGCACGACACGCTCGACCAGACCGAGGCGCAGCGCCTCTTCCGCCGGGATCATGTCGCCAGTCATGCAGAGCAGGCGCGCCGCCGACGGTCCAATCAGGCGCGGCAGGCGCTGTGTGCCGCCCCAGCCGGGGATGATGCCCAGATTGATCTCCGGTTGACCGAACATGGCGGTTTCGGCGGCGATGCGCATATCGCAACTCAGCGCCAGTTCCAGCCCGCCGCCGAGGGCGTACCCGTTGATTGCCGCGATGATCGGCTTGGTCATCTGGCGCATGAACAGCCCAAGGTCGTGAGCGGCTTCGCTGAAGCGTCGTGCAGCGTCGGCGCCCGGCAATATCTGGAGTTCGGTGATGTCGGCGCCGGCGGCGAATGCGCGGTCGCCGGCGCCGGTCACAATGGCAACGCGCTGTGATGCGTCGATTTCAAAGGCGCGCAACGCGGCGTGGATCTCGGCGATGGTTGCCTGATTGAGTGCATTGCGCACGCGTTCACGGTTGATCGTGATGATCGTCAGCAAGCCTTCGACAGCCACGAGGATGTTGTCGTAAGCCATCTGCATCCTCCTCTCTGTATGCGGGGCGAGAGTATTATACCAGGAGTGAGGCGAGAGGCGAGAGGAGTTTGAGGTTGAAGGTAGGAAGGTTATCCGTTGCACGCGGGCAAGTGGCACGGTAGGGGCGCGCCGCTGGCGCGCCCGTGTGTGAGGCAGCCCGTGGGCGCGGGGTAGGGCGCGCCGCTGGCGCGCCCATGCGGGGTGGCGGGTCGAGGCGTGGGGGCGGGCGGGCGGCGCGTGCGCCCTGATGGATTGTCGTGGTTCTGCCCGGTCGTCGCTGGGGATGCGCGATGGTCGGGGCGCCCCCCTGTGGGCGTCCTCACAGGTATGGATTTGTCTGGCAAACCCTTACGTTGCATCACCTGTTTTTGATCATCAGAATGCCTCAAATCCCCCTCTCCAGCAGGGCTGGAGAGGGGGCATGGGGTGAGGAAGAAAAAGGTTTCGAGACGCGGAAAACGCACCTCGCTCCTGAAGAACGCTACCCTTGAGAGCTGTGGGCGCCCTGATGGAAACATCCAGGCGGGCGGCGTTGAGATACACATCTCCACAGGTCGCACAAAACTGCCGTATGACACTACCACGCAACAAGGGTGTACAATCTACCATCGGTAGCTGCGTGCTGAGAGATCTTTGCGCCTCTGCGCCTTTGTGTGATTCGACAGGAAAGATGCCTGATCGAACGGAGTGCGCAGGGGGTAATCTACCATCGATAGCTTCATACTGAAGCGCCTTTGCGTCTTTGCGCCTCTATGAGGGCTTATTTTGAAAGGAGCACTCCATGCATATCGCAGGAAACAGCGCCCTGATCACCGGCGGCGCGTCGGGGTTGGGCGCAGGTGTGGCGCGCCATCTGGCGGCGCTCGGCGCAACCGTGACGATTGTGGATGTCAACCGTGAGGCGGGTGCGGCGCTGGCGACGGAACTCGGTGAACGGGCGCGCTTCGTCGCCGCCGATGTCGCCGACGCCGAACAGATGCAGGCAGCGGTCGAGGCAGCCGCGCGCGATGGCGCCTTGCGCGTGCTGGTCTGCTGCGCGGGCATCGCTACGGCGGAACGCACGCTGGGCAAAGAAGGACCACTGCCGCTCGAACGGTTCACGCGCGTAATCGCGGTGAACCTGATCGGCACGTTCAACGCTATCCGGCTGGCTGCCGCAGTGATGGCGGGCAACACCCCCAACAACGACGGCGAGCGCGGCGTGATCGTCTGCACCGCTTCGATTGCGGCATTCGAGGGGCAAATCGGGCAGGCGGCGTACAGCGCCTCGAAGGCTGGCGTGGCCGGCATGATGTTGCCGCTGGCGCGTGAACTGGCGCGACACGGGATTCGAGTTGTCGGCATTGCTCCGGGAACCTTTGACACGCCGATGCTGGCGGGGTTGCCAGAGGCGGCGATCACGGCGCTGGCGCAGCAGGTTCCCTTCCCGTCGCGCCTGGGTCGGCCAGCGGAGTTTGCCGCATTGGTGCAGCACATCGTCGAGAACCCGATGCTGAACGGCACAACCATCCGTCTGGATGGCGCGCTCCGCATGGGTCCGCGGTAGCGCACCCCAAGACCCATGAGGTCGGGTGACGGGTGTGCCGCAGGCGGGGATCGCGCCGTTAGCGACGTTCCAGCACAAAGACCGGTCCACGGCGGAGACCTCAGGGGTCGAGTGGGCGCGCCCCTGCCTTCCGCCTTCGCACGTGGAACGGGCAACGCGCATCCCAGGCGCAGGCGCACCGTCGTGCGGGCGCGCCAGCGGCGCGCCCCTACCTGCAACCGTCCCGCGGACCACAGGCGACGTGGGCGCACGGCGGCGCGGGGGGCGGGCGCGCCAGCGGCGCGCCCCCACCTTCCGTCTCCCCACGTTCAACGCGCAATGCGTGTCACGTGCGGGCGCACCGTCGTGCGGGCGCGCCAGCGGCGCCCCTACCTGCAACCTTCAAACCTTCAACCTTCAACATGAAACGGTCCCATCTGTGCACACACGCCCAAAATGGTGTATCATGGCGCTGCTATGACACACGTGCTCCATCAGGTCTCCGCGTCCGAAGGCTGTCGCGTGCCGGATCAACTGCATGCCCACCTCCACCTGATCGAGGCGATCGGTCAACCGCTCGTGGTCACCGATTGTTCTGGCATCATTGTGTACTGGAACGCAGCGGCAGAAACCGCCTTTGGCTGGCGTCGGGAAGAGATGCTTGGCAGGGTCGTCACATCCCTGTCGGATCACACCGGCTGGCGGCGCAGAGTGTCGCGCGCGCTCAATGTGGTTGTGCAGGAAGGGCAGTGGCGTGGCGAACTGCTCGTCGAGCGCAGCGATGGCGCCGAAGCGAGAGTGCTGGTCGATGCGAGGCGCTGGCGCATCGAACAGGAAGATGCTGAATTCATCATTGGCGTTGCCGTTGACATCAGTGCTCAAAAGCGTGTTGAGGCGCGATTGCGGCATTGCGTGGCGGTCCAACGCCAGCGTACCATCAACCTTCAGCAGCGTCTGAAGCAGCAACTGACCGATGTGCGCCTGGCGAATCACATGCTGAGTCGCGAGATTGCCGAGCGTATCAGCGCCGAGCAGAAACTGCGTTTCCACGCAACCCTGCTCGCTGCCGTCAGCCAGGCCGTGATTGCCACCAACCTTTCGAGCGAAATCATCTACTGGAGCCGGTCGGCCGAACGCATCCTCGGGTGGAGCGAAACAGACATGATCGGTCGTTGTGTCTTCGATCTGGTGGCTGAGCCACACGATCATGCACTGATCGCAGAGATGCGCGCGACTGTTGCTGCCGGTCGAACATGGGAGGGTGAGTTTACCCTGCTGCGGCGCGATGGAACGACCTTTCCTGCGTCTGTGACCGTGGCGACGATCTACGATGAGCAACAGCAACGAAGCGGTTCAATCGGCGTTATCAGTGATATAACCGAGCGCAAACGCGACCGGAAGGCGCTGGCGGACGCCAATGTGCGCCTTCAGCAGATGAATGCCGATCTGCAGTTGAGTCGTGATCTGCTGTACACCATCGTGAACAACCTCGATGATGCACTGGCATTGATCGATGGTCATGGCGTCATTCAGGCGACCAATCGTCAGTTTGCCCGCTTTTTTGAGATGCTGCCGGACACGCTTCCTGGCAAGCCGTGTCATAAGGTATGTCCGGCAATTGCGCCGATTGTCTCACGCACTCTTGTCAGCGGACTCAAAGCGTCGGGACGGGTGCAGGTGCAGCTTTCATCAGGCGCGGCGGTCATTCTGGACATTCACAGCATTCCCCTGAGCGATGCCGATGAGTCGCGGCGGGTTGTGCTGCGTCTGGTGGATATCACCGAACATTTGCAACTGGAGGCGATCATGCGCCAGAATGAGCGTCTGGCGACAACCAGTCGTCTGGCAGCAATCGTGGCGCATGAGATCAACACGCCGTTGCAATCGATTCAGAATTGTCTGTACCTGTTGCGCTCGAAGGGCGCGGCACAATCGGCGGAGTTTCTCGATCTGCTCAGCGACGAGATCTGTCGGGTATCAGGGCTGCTGCGGCGTCTGCTCGATCTCCATCGCCCCGGTGATGGCTCGATTGAACTGATCGACTGCAATGCCGTGATCGAGCGGGTGCTCCTGTTGCTCGGCAGCACCCTGGCAGGCAACGGTATCCGTGTCGAGCGATCACTGGCGCAGTCGCTGCCGCAGGTGTCGGGGCAGCGTGATGCACTGATACAGGTGGTGCTCAACCTGGTGCTGAACGCTGTCGATGCGATGCCGTATGGCGGCGTCTTGCACGTTATGACTCGCGTGGCGGAGACTTCTGAACGATCATCGATGCCATGGGTGCAGATCATAATCGCAGATACCGGTCCAGGGATCGCATCCGATCTGCAAGAACGGATTTTTGACCCGTTCTTTACCACGAAGCCGCATGGATCAGGATTGGGTCTGACGGTCAGCCGACAACTCGTCGAGCAGCACGGCGGATCGCTGTGGGTCGAAAGCGTTTCCGGCGGCGGCGCCACCTTCATCGTGAGGCTTCCGGCGACAGATGCAGCGGAACGACTCAGACTCATCGCTGATAGCGAATGAGACAGGCATAATGCACACGTATCTGAAAGAGCAAGGTCATGGTGCGGGGGTACGGTCGGGTTCTCCTCGTTGAGGACGATCATGCAGCATTGATGTCACTGCGTCGCATTCTGGAAAGCGCTGGCTACCATGTCGTGGCCGTCGCCGATGGTGAAACTGCGTGTCAACACCTGGAGGATATCGGCGGTGACTACGATGTCGTGCTGACCGATCTGCGCATGAACGATGTCAATGGTCTGGAAGTGTTGCGTGCCGCACGGTGGCTGCCGGATCCGCCGGAGGTTGTGTTGTTGACCGGTTACGGGACGCTCGGCACCGCGATCGAAGCGTTGCGCGCCGGGGTCTACGATTATCTGCTCAAACCGTGCAAGCCGGATGAACTCCTGTGCGCCATCGAGGGGGCCATGCGGCGCCGCTATGACTCTGCGCTGCACCGCGCGGTTTTGCATGAGCGGACGCATGGGGTCGAGTCCCAAGACGAACGTGTCATTCTTGAGCAGGTGCGCTACCTGCGGGTGGGTGAACTGCTGATTGATCGTTTCAATCGGCGCGTTCTGTTTAGAAGCAGGGTGATCCAGGTCACGCCGACCGAGTATGAATTGTTGTGTTGCCTGGCAGAAGCGCGTGGTCAGGTTCTGACGTTTCGCGAAATCGTGCAGCGCGCCTACATCGATTCGTATGCTATTTCCGACGACGAAGCCCAACAATTGCTCAAAACCCATATTCACAATCTGCGGCATAAGATCGGTCCGGCGTATATTATCAACGTGCGAGGTGTCGGGTATCGCCTGACCGATCCCCGGACGTTGCACCGTCGCTTTGAACGGTGAGTGAATGCTGCCCTTGCGGTATCGTGTTATACTGTTCAGGAAATAAGATGCCTGACTATTCGCTATTGGCACAGGCTCTCGACACACACTGCTTGTCACTCATTGCGTATCGCTCATCACCGGTATAAGAGGTGTCTGTGCCGCGCACAATGCGCTCCGATGACTGGGACCGTCTGTTTGCGCCAAATGCTCCGAAGCGCGGCGGTCCGTTGCGTGCGTTTATCAATCTGATGCTGTTTGCTTTTCTGCTCGGAGCGCTGGCTCTCGGCGGAGTCTGGGTTGTTCGCGAGCGTCAGCAGCAGGCGGAACGCCTCGCCGCAACCGCAACCGCGTATGTTGGAACGGTCGTGCCGCAACTGACCAGCGTCGCCGGCGCGACGCAAACGGTCGAGGCGCAGGGCACGGCAACCCGTATCGCGTTGCGCACGGCAACGGCTCAGGTAGTCGCCAACCCGAGCAGCATGCCCGAGCCGGGCATTGGAAGCGGCGAAGTCGTTCGGGGCGGTAATTTGCGTCGGGAGCCGCGCGTTGCACCCGAAACGGTCGTCGGTCTGATCTATCCAGGGGACAGGATCACCTTCCTGGAGCGACGTGTGGTCGGCGATCAGGTATGGTTTCGGATACGGGTCGATCAAGCAGCAGCCGATCGGTCGGGAGAAGGGGTTCCCGCCGGAACGGAAGGATGGGCATCGGCGCTGCTGCTCTCAACACCTCCCTGAGACATCTCCTGTCGATCATTCATCGCACTACAACATCTGCCAGGAGACCTGCCAGTGACATCTGCTCTTACACTTGGTTGCATTCTGAACGACGCGCGTTTCACCTTCTGGTCGATTATGCGCCATGGTGTGCGGGCGCGTGCGGCAGAGCACGGCGTAGCGGTCATTGATCAGGATGCCCCGACTGTCGAAGCGCAGATCGACATAGTTGCCGATCTGCTGCGGCGACGGGTGCATGCACTGATCCTGGGACCGGCGCACGAGACGCGCGCTTTCGCGCAGCACCTCGAACTGGCACGCCTGGCGCGCATTCCGGTTATCGAGGTTGATGGCGGCATTCTCGAGGGGTATGTCAGCGCGACCGTTCGTTCCGATGAACGTCAGGGATTGATACGGATGGCAGAATTGCTCACGGCGCATCTGGGCGATCAGTTTCGTATCGCCCTGATCGCCGGTCCCCACAACCATCGCGCCGACATGCTTGCCGAGACGCTGAGTCGATGGCCCCGTGTGCAGGTTGTTGCGCAGGCGGTCGGCGATTGGACGCGCGACAGCGGCAGGCGTCTGACGGAGGAATGGCTGCGCTCTGGCCGGCCGATAGACGCCATCTTTGCCGCCAATGATCCCATGGCGCTCGGCGCAATCGATGCGCTCAAGGCGCTGCATCTGACCGGAAATGTCGTGGTTGCCGGTTTTGACGGGCTGCCCGAAGCGTTACGCGCGATTCACAACAACCATATGCTGGCGACCGTCAACCAGGACCCGTTGTGCATCGGTCGTCAGGCGGTCGATGTGGTGCTCCAGGCGGTGCACGGCGCTCCAATCGAGCGGCAGATTCTCACGCCTGGCGAATTGATTACCCGCGACACTGTGACCGAGTCGGCGCTGCGCGCGCTCGATCTGCTCCCCGGCATGATGCGCGATCTCATCGAGAGCAATGCCGAACGACAGAAATTGCAGGAAGAAATCATCGCGGCACAGCGCTCGACCATTCGAGAATTGTCGACGCCGATCATCCCTGTTGACGAACGCACGCTCATCGTTCCGTTGATCGGTGCGATCGACAGCACCCGTGCGGTGCAGATGACTCAGTCGATCCTCGAAGCCATTGGCGAGCGGCGCGCCGACGATGTCATTATCGACATCACCGGCATTGCCGTCATCGATACCGGCGTCGCCAATCATCTGGTGCAGACGGCGCAGGCTGCCGGTCTGCTCGGCGCACATGTGACCCTGGCGGGGATGTCGCCGGAGGTTGCACAGACCATTGTGCAACTGGGGGTCAAGCTTGGTCAGTTGACAACATGCAGCAACTTACAGGCAGCGTTGGAATTGGCGCGTCGCCGTCGCCGTCGGTAAAAGCGGAGGCGTTGCATTGCAACGCCTCCCTATGATGGATATGTATATGCCATCCTACGCACCGCCGCTCACATCACGCGCCATCTGTGCGCGGCGCGCTTCCTGCTGGCGCTCAAGGTACGACAGCACCGCGTAGGCTTCGGAAATATCCTCGATGCTGACCAACCCCAGGTAGATTTCTCCTTCGTACACGGCGACGACGCGCGTCCCCTGGGCGCTCATCACCTGGCGCACCTCATCGAGGGTTGCGCTCGACGGGACGCGCACAAACTCGCGTTGCATGATGCCGGTGACATACAGATCGCGTGTGTCGCTCGCCAGCGCCCGCAGCACATCTTCGCGCGTCACAATGCCAACCAGACGATGGTTCTGCATGACCGCGAAATCGGGTTGGTAGCTGGTCAGAATGTAATCGACGACTTTGCTTACACGGTCGCCAATGTCGAGGGTGAGAGCGTGACGGTTGTACGCATCGCCGACGCGCATGGTGTCGAGCATGGTGCGCGCCTGTCCCTCGGCATTCTCCTGACCTGCGCCGAGAAAGATAAACACAGCAACCAGCGCCAGCAGGAAGTTGCCGCTGATGATGCCCAGAATGCCCATCACGATGGCTATCCCCTGACCAAGGAACGTCGCAATGCGCGTGGCGCGGCGAAAGCCGATGATCATCGCCAGCACCGAACGCAGAATGCGCCCCCCGTCGAGCGGAAACGCCGGGATCATGTTGAAGATCACCAGCAGGATATTGGCCTGCAACAGCCAGAGCGTCAATCCCTGGATCGACGGCGCCGGAAACGCTCCCCGCCCGATCTCCAGGTTGTTAAGGTCAAAGATGCCAAACGCAACCGCCGTTCCGGTTGCCAGCAGCAGCACGGCAGCGATGATCACATTGACCAGCGGCCCGGCGGCGGCGATGACCAGTTCGTGCCATGCTTTCGACGGGTTGCGCCCAAGCAACGCCAGACCGCCAAGCGGCAGCAGAATGATCTCGCGCACCGGTATGCCGAAAGCGCGTGCTGCAATGCCATGCCCTAATTCGTGCAGCGTCACGCAGAGAAACAGCAGCAGGATCAACAACGCGCCAAATGCTGCGCCAACCGCGCCATACGATACTCCGCCGGCAATTGCACCGAGAATGACGATCAGGAAGAACGTCAGGTGAATCTTAATATCGATGCCGGCGACCTGTGCAATCCGAAATGACCATCTCATAGTCCTTCTCCCACTGGATCAATTCCCTATAATCCCCAAGGCTATCCCACCCGCTCCAAAAACCTCTCATAATCCGGTACGTCATGCTACCCGATTTGGATCGATTACATACGACCACCAGTTATTGCTGACGCCGAACGTCTCGCCGCCGACCCGCGGCAGATGACCGAGCCACCAGAGATGATGGAGGCGCATATCGCCGCTGCCCCATTCCCGGCAATCGACCCAACGGGGGCGTCCTGGCATGTCGGGGAATGTCAGCCAATCATCGCAATAACTGATGACCGGACGCGGGTTGCCCCAATCATAATCGCGCTCGGAGTTGGGGGCGAAATGCACATTGCCGCAGTGCGCCTGTCCGGGATAGGTTTTGTCGTAGCGCGTGAACACGTTCCACAGGTTCTGCTCCGGCGGATGCCCGGCAAACACGCGGCTCATGATCGACTCGACGCGGTGGCCGAAATTCTCCAGCATGCAATCAACATCGCGCTCATAGTTGAATGCCATAATGACAAATCGTCTAGAGCAGTGGTCGGTGTTCGGCACCGGCGGCGAGTTGCACCAGAATGCGTCGCGCCCGACCATCGTCGATTCATAATCGCCAGCATACGGAAAGGCGAAGAACCAGACCTCATCCATCTCGCCGCGTTCGTACCGCCCGATCAGGTCGAACGCCGCAACCTGCGCCTCATAGTCGATCCGGTCGGGTTCGTGCATCCGGCGTGATCGCCAGGCTGCGACATAACTCTCGCCAGTGTAGCGAAACCCGTCGATCTTGCGCGGGAACCAGTCGGCGTCGATGCGTTCGACAATGCGATAACGCACATATCCGCCGCTCGCCTGTTCCAGATCGGCGATGTACTGATGCGCCAGGCGGTCCGGGTCGTTCCAGCCGAAAATCTCGGTCAGGCGGCGCCCGCCTTCAGACGCAACCGGCGGGTTGTGCACAATCATCAGCACGCGAGGGGAAACAGGTTCGACCGGCAACGCCGGCGTCTGCGCCGGAAGCAAAGACGGTGAGGCGGAGCGAGGCGGACGTATGCTATTCAGAAAACGGCGCAGAACATCAAACATTCAGGGTCAATCATCATTACCGGAGATGACGATCTGCGAACGAACCCCCAGCGCAGCAAGTTGCTGGAGACAGATAACGATATACTTGGCGGCGATGCAGCGCTCTTCTTCGGTGGTATCGAGCATGGGATCGTAGCCGGGCATCTGCGACTTTACGAAGAGGCCGTCAAGGATTTCCTGCTCATCGGGAGTCAATGCATCCATGATGATTTCGGTTGCCTCCTGCTCTGTCGCAAACGCATCCCGTCACCGTCGCGGCAGTTGCCAGAATCGGGCGCTTCTCACCGGATACTATGAACTGTCGGCATGCGTGTATAGTACCACAGTTTTGTGGCGTATGCCGGTAGGCGATTGCACCAGATTGAGATGAGGACAGGAAACCGCATGCGCCAGCGATCGAACCCCGGCATGGCAGCGCACGCGCCGCGCACGTTGCGCGACGCATACCCGCAGAGACGCGCATTGACCGCCGTTATGCAACTGACAGGCGAAACACGGTCGTATGCCGGTAGGCCTCGCCGGGATTGAGAACTATCGAAGGGAACTGCGGATGGTTCGGCGAATCGGGGAAGTGCTGGGTTTCCAGGCAGAGGGCGGCGTGTTTCGTCAGAACGTGACCGTTGCGCGCGGTGAGGGTTCCGTCGAGGGAATTGCCGGTATACAGGTGCATGCCGGGTTGGGTGGTCAGCACATCGAGCGCGCGCCCACTCGCCGGATCGACCAGCCGCGCGGCATGGCGCAATGCGCCGTCGGCGCTATCGATCACCCACGTGTGATCATACCCGCCAAGACCGTTGCGGAGTTGCTCATCATCGGCGTGGATGCGCGCGCCGATCAGGGTCGGTGTGGTGAAGTCCATGACCGTGCCGCGCACGGCGCGAATCTCGCCGGTTGGGATGAGCGATGCATCGACCGGCAAAAAATGATCGGCAAACAACTGCACCTCGTGGTGCAGAATGTTCGCGGCGCCGCTCAGGTTGAAATAGGCGTGGTTCGTCAGATTGACTACCGTTGCGCGGTCGGTCGTCGCGTGATAGTCGATGCGCAGCGCCCCCTCAGCAGTCAACGTATAGGTCACGGTCACGCTCAGATTCCCCGGATACCCCTCTTCGCCATCGCGGCTGAAGTACGTCAGTTTCAGCGCCGGTTCAGCCGCATCGGCAATAGGGCGCGCCTGCCAGATAACCTTATCGAAGCCGATGACTCCGCCGTGGAGATGGTGTGCGCCGTGGTTGCGCGCCAGGCGGTATGTTGTTCCGCCAAGCGAGAAGACGCCATTGGCGATCCGGTTGGCGACACGCCCGATCAGGCTGCCGATGTATGCCGGGTTGTTCAGGTAAGGCGCCAGGGTGTCAAAACCGACGACGACATCCCCCGGCCGTCCCTGCCGGTCTGGGGCGCGCAGTGAGACAAGTGTGCCGCCATAGGTGATGACCTGCGCTTCGATGTCTTGTGCGCCGCGCAACGTGAAGCGCTCGACGGTCTGACCATCAATCGATCCGAAGGGTTCGCGTGTGATGCTCATGAGTGCTCTCTGTGCAGTTGCTCAAAAAGGTTCCCTTATGAGGATCAACCGGATATGAGACAATCTCGTGATCGGCATTGGCTGAGCCTGTCGAAGCCAACGCCGCATGCGCAAGCGTGTTCGTCTTGGTTGAGATTGATCTTCCTCATTAGAAGCATCCAGACATTCGAGTCGGCGGTTCGCTGTCATCGTCAGGCGCGTCGGCGTGTTTGCCGCAGCATCAGCCTGCCACGGGTTCAGCGAGGGGCAGCGGCGGCTGAAGCAACCTCCGGCATGTGGGGAGATGGCTGCACCGTCAACGCTCCGCGTCGAGGTCTGCGAGCAGCGCGCGCACCGCCGCCTCGAGTTGTGCATCACGCCCATAGCGCCACTCTCCCAATCTCAGGGGCGCATCAATGTCCACCGGCCGACCGCGACCCTCCAGGTCTTCACCTTCAGGTGTCGTGACGCGCAGTTGAGGGAGCCGGAGCGATCCCCCGTCAATCAGGCGCCGGGTGAATGTGCCAATGACAGTGCCGGCTGTTGGTCTTCCGACAACCTTTCCGAGACCCTGGCGCCGGTACGACTCGCTGAACGTTTCTGCATTGGAACTCGACGACTCGTTCGTCACGAGAACCGTTGGCTTGTTTAACACACGGTTGCCAAGGATGTGCGACGAGTCGGCGACGGAACGATTGCGGAATGCGCTGAGCAAGATGCTGCGACGCATCAGGACATCAAGGATAAAGGTTGCGGTATGCCCGCCCGAATTGAAGCGGATATCGACAACCAGCCCGTCTTTATGGTGCATTTCGACGTCGAGATCGGTAAGGAACTGCTGGTAGGCATCGTAGCTCATCTTGCGAATGTGCACGTATCCGATGCGTCCATCACTCGCTTGATGGACGATCTGTTTATTCTCCAGAACCCATGCTCGATAGCGCAACCAGTCATATTGCTCAGCCGAAATCGGGCGCACCTCGACCTCGCGCTGCTCGCCGGAGGGAGCGGCCACCCGCAAGGTAACCCGCCGTCCGGCGGTGCGTTGCAACAATGCATCGAGTGATGTATCGGGCTTCAGTGGAACGCCGTTGACCGCCAGCACCACATCGCCTGGTTGGATCGCGCCGTTGTGCGCGATGGCCGCCGGACCGTCGGGAATGACGTGAGCAACGCGGAATTGACCACGGTGTAGATAGTCGACCGCATCGAAGATGAGACCGAGATAGCCGTCCTGGCCGCCATTCCCGTCGCTTCTGAACAATCCAACGTGCGAAGACCGCAGCTCGCCGACCATCAGGTTTATCAGGATGTATATTTCGTAGGACGTTTGCGCCCCTTGAATCAGCGGCGCATATCGCTCGTGCATCGCTTCCCAATCGATGCCGCGAAACCGCTCGTCGTAGAAGCAATCGCGCAGCAAGCGCCAGCATTCCTCGAACATCTGCCGCTTTTCCTGAGCGAAATCGATGATCACCTCCGCCGATACCGCCAGCGTTGTCTGTTCCCCCTTCGGGAACTTGCGCACCGCAATCGTGCCGCCATCGAGGAAGTAGAGATGCTTCCCGTCCGGCGTAAACCAGGCATGCGATTTTGCGCCCGGCGTACTGGTCAACTGGCGTGGTCCCTGATCGGCGCGTGGCTCGTCGAGTGGCAGCGTCCAGAGATTCTGACGACCCGCAACCGTTGCGCTGCACACCAGATCGCGTCCATCCGGGCTGATACACAGCGCGATCGCATCCATCTGCGGCGGCGTCAACAGATGTAACCGGCGCTCGATGCCACTGAAAACGATGGAGACCTCTGTCGCTGCCGGCTTTCTGGCAGCCTTGGAAGGCGCAAGGCGCTCCACCGATGGATGCTCCGCATCAGGTTCGACAACTGAAATGTCCGTCGGCTGCGGCTCACGATCAGCGTCGGCATGATGGGTTGGGGGGGCGGGAGTACGGGCAGGTCTCAGACCTGCCCGTCCAGAAGGGTCAGGTCTCAGACCCGTCTCCACCTCGAACAGCCGCTCAAACTCCACCTCGCGAAACACCGGCGGCAGCGGTTGCAGGTCGATGCGTGCGATCTGTGACTCGGCGCGATACTGACCGGTCGTAAAGATAATAAAGCGTCCGTCGGGCGACCAGAGTGGTCCTGCTGCCTGCAAATTGCTCAGGAACGAAATCTGATGCGCCTGTGCTTCTTCGATGTGTTGCACATACAGATTGCTGAAGAAGCGTTCGTCCTGGGCGCAGAACGCCAGCCAGCGACTGTCGGGCGACCAGGCGAACGATGCGCCAAACACAAAGTGCGCCCGAATAAATGGGCGATCCTCGCCGCTGGCGACATTGATCAGCCGGATCTCGTCATTGCCGCTTGCATATGCGATCCAGCGACCGTCAGGCGAGAAACATGGCGCGCTCTTGCGTTTGGGTTCACACGTCAGGCGCGTTTCGCAGCGCGTGGGGAAATAGTAGCGATACACCTCTTCGTCGCCGTGGCGGTCTGAGACATACACCAGGCAACGACTGTCGGGCGACCAGGCGATGTCGCTGTCGCGGAACGCCGTCTGCGACACGCGATACGCCGGTCCCTGGCGCTGATCGCGCTCGGTTTCTTTATCGGCGAAGTCGGCGAAAATCTTGCCGCGCACGGCAAATGCAACCTTCTTCCCATCCGGCGAGAGCGCCAGTTCGCCGACATCGCGCGTATAGGTCTGCACCCGAACCGGGGTTATCTTCGTATCCTGGCGCACCTGAATCGGGACGCGCGTGATGGCGCCGGATTCACGATCAAGCGTCCAGATGCCAAAATCGCGCTCGAACGCGATGATTCTGCCATCGGCGCTGATCGAGGGCCAGAGCAGGCGTCCGTCGTTGAAGGCAGTGATGCGCTCTGCGGCGCCGCCCTCGCGTGGCGCAACCCACAGATTTTCGCTTCCGTCGCGATCAGAAACGAAGAAGATCGCCTGGCTGTCGGGCGACCACATCGGGCAGTAATTCATGCCAGGCGCATCGCTCAACTGATAGAAATCATCAGCATCGGGCGCATTCGACACCAGCCAGAGTTCTGCGCCGCCATACGGATTCGGTCCCCGTCGCCACCAGGGGTCACGCATCAGACTGAATGCCAGCCAGCGGCCGCAGGGAGAAACGGCGACCGTGCCGAGACGCTCATAGGGTTGCGCAATCCAGAGGATTGGTGTGCCGCCTGTTGCGGCAACGCGATAGATCGCCGCGCCCTGGCGTTCGCGCTGCGAGGTGAAATAGATGGCGGCGCCGTCAGGCGACCAGCATTCAACGGCGCTCTGCACCTCATGGTACGTCAGTCGCCGCACCTCGCCGCCATCGAGCGGCAGCACATACACGTCCCCCTGTCCAGTGCGTGATGAGGTGTAGGCGATGGCTGAACCATTCGGCGACCAGCGCGGCAGCATATGGTTGGCAGGATGGGCAGTCAGTCGTTCGGCGTGCCCGCCGCCAGCATCAACGAGCCAGATGTCGCCTGCATAGACGAACGCAATACGACTGCCGGCAGGATTGATCGCAGGCGCGCGGAAATAGGGACGGCTAGTCTGCTGATCGTCGGTCACGGGCGATCTCTTTTCTGTTACAGCGTATCGTATACACGCCATTATAGATGCGACTCACGACGCGGACAAGTAGGAGTTGATGCATAACATAGCCATATGTGCATCTCTCGAGACGCTGACAGAGACGTTACGCTGTTCTTAACAGGGACTTTACGCTGTTCCTGCTACACTCCTGTCATTGATGGGAGTTGACAACGCGACATGATGTGTCCAGTGCGTCAGTATCATTCAATCAATGTGGTGCGCTGATGGTCGGCGAGGGCAAAGACCTGCGCCCGAACTCTACCGATCCGCCGACGATTGCCGCCTTCCGCCAGCGCCGCGATCTGACAGGGAGATCAATCTAAACCCGGACAAACACGCTTGCACCTGTGGCTTTGGCTGAGGTACGCCTTATCCTCCTGCAGGAGGATGATCGCGTACTTCGATAACAGACAAACACGCTTGCACCTGTGGCGTTGGCTGAGCCTGTTGAAGCCAACGCCGATCACGAGATTGTCTAAGAGCCTATCCGAGTAATCGCTGACTGAAGTGCGACCGGGTAGGCGAAGGCAATGCCTTCGCCTACCCAACTCGATCTTCCTATGAGAAGACCCCGAAGGGCCTGGAACTTTTCCAACAGCATCGTCGTCCTAGCTCAGGATCACGGTACTGCCACGATGTCTCATACCTGTATCATTGCGAAGTGATGGCATTTGGCTATACTACATAATGTCTGCACACGGCGGATTCTGAAAGGAAAAGGCATGCGACGTCTATGGATAATGTTGACCCTCTGGACGGTACTGCTCGCATCGTGTGGCGCGCCGCAGCCATCGGGCGGTGCGACTCCGGCGGTCCCTGGAGCGATGCCGACGAGGGGAAGCGAGTCGGTCACCATTTCATTTGCGGTGTGGGAGTACGAGCGCAATGTCTACGAGCCGCTCGTGGATCGTTTTAAGACGGAGTACCCCAACATCAAGGTGGTGCTCGTGTCGCTCGATGACATCATGATGTTTGATCCGGGCAGTGAAGGACCAACCAATCCGCTCGATATGCTGCGGCGGATCGTGTCTGCCGCCGATACTGCTCCCGCATTCGCGCTGACGCCGGAAGCGTTTGGCACGCCGCTGCTGCTCGACCTCAAGCCGCTAATGGACGCTGACGCTACGTTTCAACGCGACGACTTCCTCCCTGGCACCATCGAGCGCTACACGGCGAAGGGCGGGGTCTGGGCGCTGCCGCGCTACCACAGCGTCCCGTTGATTGTCTACAACCGCGCCTTGTTCCAGAACGCCAATCTGCCCGAACCGCGTCTCGGCTGGACGTGGGATGACCTGATGGCGGCCGCCGAGCGCCTGACCGAGCGCAGCGGCGTGACGACCCTCACCTATGGGTTCATGGAACCAAGCAGCGGTCTGTTACCGCTCCTGGGGCTGCTCGATCAACAGAGGATCAATCCACTGACGGCAGCGGCAGAAGAGACGGATCTCACCGCGCCGGCGTATGTCGCGGCAGTCGAGCGCGTGCAGGAGTGGTATCGCACCAGCGTGCTGGTTGAACCGTATTCTCGCAGCGCCTCTGCTGAAGACCCCACGCGCCTGGTGCGCGAAGGGCGAGTCGCTATCTGGAGCGACTTGTCCTACATCAGCAATGACGACGGCTCGCTATGGACGCCGGACTTTCCGGTCGGTCGCGTGCCATTCCCGAAGGATGCCGTCTTCGGTCCCTTTTTCAGTTCAACCGAAGGATTCATCATCAGCGGCGGCACAGCCCACCCCGACGCCGCCTGGCGCTGGATCGAGTGGCTGACGCGCCAACCGGTTGCCGAGGATCAGCAGAGTTTCGGTCCTTTTTCTTCACGTTTGCCTGCCCGGCAGTCGGTGGCGCAGCAAACGGAGTTCTGGAGCAAACTCGATCCGCAGACCGCCGAGGCGTACCGGTGGGCGATAGAGAACAGCGGGACGCTGCCAGACACGCAGATCGATTATACGGTGATGGGCGCCCTGAGCCAGGCAGTTAGCGCATCTATCAGTGACCCGAAGGCGAATGTGCGCCAGGCGCTGGCGGAGGCGCAACGCCAGATGCAGGAACAGATTGCGCAGCGGGAACTGACGCCGACACCGAAGCCGAATCTCAATCCGGTGGTGGTCGCCACGCCAGAGCCTCAGGAAGCGCCGGTCGGCGCCACGACCGTGTCGTTTGGTCTCTACGGGTATAATCCCGCTGAAGTGCGCCGCCTTGTGCGCGCCTTCCGCGATCAGCGTCCCGATATTTTTGTGCAGGTGAAACAGTTCGAATGGACGCCCAAAGTGCAGGAGGTGACTGCTGCCACGCTCGCGCAGACCAACGACTGTTTCTTCTGGTCGGGTTCGATCTCCGGCAATGATGAATCAGCCCTGCTCGATCTGCGTCCGCTGATCGAAGCAGACCCCAACTTCCCGCGTGATGATGTCTTTCCGGCGGCGCTGGCGCAGTACAGTCGCGAGGGGCGCATCTACGGATTGCCCTATGCCGTCAATATGCGCAGCCTGATCTACAACCATGCCGCATTTGAAGCGGCAGGCGTGCAACCGCCGCGCGCCGACTGGAAGCCGGACGATTTCCTGGCGGCGGCGCAGGCGCTTACCAGAGGTGAAGGGAGCGATCAACGTTGGGGATACGTACCGCTGGGCGGTCCGCAGTCCGATCTGCTCTTCTTCATCAATCAGTTTGGCGCGCGCCTGATGGTCGGCGAGGGCAAAGACCTGCGCCCGAACTACACGGATCCCAAGACCATCGCTGCCATTCGCTGGTATCTTGACCTGAGCATGGTGCACAAAGTTGCGCCGCCGGTCAAGTTCATCTATCGGCGCGACGATTTTGGCAGTGAGGATCGTTCCTACGAACTGGTTCAGTCCGGTCGAGTCGGCATGTGGTTCGGGTATGCCGAGTCATTCCAGGAAGGGGTCGTCATTCAACCGGCCGAGCCAGGGGGCGGACCCGGACCGGCGCCGACCGCCGTTCCGCTGACGCCGGTCGAGCGCGATATTCGAGCGGCGCCGCTGCCGGTCGGCGGCGCTGGCGTGCCGCCGAGCGAACTGTTCCTGCGCGGACTCTTCATTTCGGCGCGGGCGCAGCAACCGCAGGCGTGCTGGGAATGGATCAAGTTCGTTTCCAGCGATACATCGCTGGTGTATGGCGACATGCCCGCCCGCCGCTCGGTCGCGCAATCTGAGGCGTTCCTCAAACAGATACCGCCGGAGCGCGCCGCGCAATTCCAGGCGATTCGGGAGACCCTGGCAATTCCTTCGCAGAATGCCAGCGATGCCAACGTCATCTACAGCCAGTACACCGACCCCTACTGGTTCTTCAAAGCGCTCAGCACCGTTGCGGAGAAGGGCGCAAACCTCGAAAAGGAACTCGCCGAAGCGCAGCGTCTTGCAACCGCCTTTGCCGAATGTATGAACCGGGCGAATGCGAAAGCGCCAGCATGTGCAAAAGAGGTCGATCCAGATTACAAGGGATATAATGTCGAAGAGGAAGAGATGAGCCCGCTCCCTGCCGGCTATGCGCCATAAACAAGGGTCCTGTCAGGGGAGCAGGCATAATGTGACATGTCGTTCGGGCGGACGTGCGGGCTGAAGCCCTCACTGAGGACGCGGTTCGGATCGTGCTCACCGCACGTACAAGCCCCTGCGGGGTTTGGGGAGGGCGTCAGCCCGCCCCGCGTGCGTCTGCGGTGTTGCAGCGGGGACAAGCCCGTCGGAGACGTGCGGGCTAATGAATGAAATCCGTAGAGCCTGCGCAGGCAGGCTTCGCAGCCGTAGCCCGCAGCTTCAGCCGCCGGGCGCAAAGCGAATGCTTGGGGAGCGCCTTACACAGTGATCAACCACAACCTGGACAATCAAGGACATAGAGTGGCTGATGTTGGCTGAGCCTGTCGCAGCCAACGTCAGCCGCAAGACGGTCAACACAGTCCATTATTGGGCAACATCTGGTTGGATCGCTCTAGCAGCAAGGCTTCCGCCCGCTGCCACGTTATGCCTTAACACGCGCACCGGCGCTGAAGCAGCCTCCTGCTCCTCAAGGAGATGACGTCGCTTCGCTCGCAACGACGCCAAACGTTTGATATGGCGTTCTATAAGGATTAATATGCTATGCGATGGTTCATTCGCTGGATGAATATATGCTGTGTGGCGCTGCTCGCCGCCTGTGGCACGACGCAGGCGGCGCAGGAGCCGCCAACTCCCACCCCCTTGCCGCCCGACCCGGCGCTCGAACGTCCGACGTATACGGTTCAGCGCGGCGCTATCGAGCAGGTGGTTACGGTGACCGCCCGCGCGACGCCGGTCGATATGGCGCGGCTGGCGTTTCGGCGCGATGGGCGCGTCAATGTGGTGAACGTCAGTCGTGGCGATGTCGTCAAGGAAGGCGATGTTCTGGCGGAACTCCAGCAGGAGGAGGCGCTCGACGAGTTGCGGCGCGCCGAGGACGATCTGGCGCAGGCGCGGCGCGATCTGGCAAGCGCGCGGCTCGCGAAGGAGAAACGGATCAAGGAACGTGAACTCGATGTCGATCGCGCCCGGTGCGACCTCGAACGATTGTTGCCCGGCGGTGAGGCGGACCTGTTCAAGGAACTGCAGGATCGCCTGGAAGCGGCGCAGCGCGAATTGCGCACCACGCGCGACGACGCTTCGTGGTCGAAGACATCGGCGGAGGAAGCGCTGATCGACAGCGCCGAAGCGCTTTCCGATACACAGAAGGCGTACAGTGTCGCCTACTGGAACTGGGATTGGGTGCAGCGCTACGGCACCGACCCGGAGAACCCGTTCATCAAAGACGAAAACGGGGTGCTGGTCCCCAACCGTCTGACCGAGAAGCAGAAGGAAGAGTATCGTGTGAAACTGACGCAGGCGGAACGCGCCCTGCGCGACGCCGAGCGTAACCTGGAGCAGGCGCAGCGCGCCCGTGATCGCGCGGCTGATGATGAGGTTGTCCGCATTCGCGAAGTGGAGAAGAAGGTCGAGGAAGCGCAGCGCGCCATTGATACCTTGCTCCAGGGAAAGAATAAAGCGATCGAAGACGCCCGGCTTTCTCTCGAACGGGCGCAAGTTGCGTTGGAAGAGGCGCGCAACGAGACCCTCAACAGCGCAATCCGCGCCGTGGAAAACGCCGAACGCGCGCTGGAAAAGGCGCGTCGTCGCGTCGACGACGGGCGTGTGATTGCGCCGCAGGATGGCACCGTCCTGGCGGTTGCACTCGAGCCGGGAGCGAGTGTGACCGCCTTCGAGCCGGTTATCGAGGTCGCCGATCCGTCGAACCTGGAATTTGCCGCGACCCTTAGCGCACAGCAGATGCGATTGCTCTCCGAAGGGCAGAGCGTCGAGATTCGCCTGCTTTCGCGCCCCGATCTGGCGATCCCCGGAGTCATTCGGCGCATGCCGGCGCCATACGGTTCGGGCGGAAGCGGCGCGGTGCAGGATCGTGATGTTACGACGCGCTTTCAGGTCGTTGATGCGCGCGGACAACAGTTCGAAGCGGGTGTCACCGTTGCGCGGGTCAGCATCGTACTGGAGCGCAAGGAAAATGCGCTCTGGCTGCCGCCGGAGGCGATCCGTTCATTCGAGGGACGCCGCTTCGTGATCGTGCGCGAGGGGGAGCGTGAACGCCGCGTGACAGTGCGGATCGGCATCGAAACCGATGAGCGGGTCGAGATCCTCGAGGGCCTGAACGAAGGCGATATTGTCGTCGGATCGTAAGTTATGCGCCAGATAGTGGCTCTTTTTTCTGTATTGACCGCTGCCCTCAAACGCCTGCGCGCCAACCTCGGGCTGGCGCTCTGCGCATGGCTGGCAGCAGTGACCGCCGTTGCTCTCGTGGCTGCCGTGCCTGCATATGCCGAAGCAGCCAGTCTGCGCCTGTTGCAGAACGAAATCCGGCAGCAGGAGGAGCGTCAGGGGCGATCCCCGTTTGCGCTGCTCCTGCGCTACGTCGGCGCATGGAATACGCCGCTGGAGTGGGAGCGCGTTGCCCCGGCGGATGACTATCTGCGGCGCGAGGGCATACCCGGTCTCGATCTGCCGGTCAACAGTTTTGCACGCCACGTCCGTACTGCGCCGCTCCGCGTCTTTCTCGCTGCTGGCGGTGAAGCGGTCTTCCTCAAAAATGCGCCGCTCGGTTTCATCAGTGGTCTCGATGATCGGATGCGGATTGTCGATGGGCAGATGCCGCCCGCTTCAGCAGACGGCGCCGTGCTGGACGTCATAGTCGCCCGCGCATTTGCCGATGAGGCTGGCGTGAACGTGGGCGATACGCTCACGATCATCGCTTCTGGAACACGTCCGGCGACGCTTCAGGCGCGTGTGGCGGCGATCTGGGCGCCGGTCAGCCGCAGCGATCCGGCCTGGTTCTTCCCGCCCGACACCCTCAACGATCTCATTCTTGTGCCGGAAGCGAGTTTTACCGGTCCTGTCGCCGGGGCGCTGCGCGATGAGGTCGATCAAGCGCTCTGGTTTGTGCGGTTGAGCGGCGAAGGCGTTACCGGTGCACAAGTGTCGCCGCTTCTAAGCCGTGTCGAAAGTGTACGGGCGCGCGCCAGCGGACTCATCCCCGGGTTGCGTCTCGAACAGGGACCATCGGAGGCGTTGCAGCGCTATCAGGAGCGTGTGGCATCGTTGACGACGCAACTGTTCGTCTTCAGCGCGCCGATCCTGGCGCTGACGCTCTACTTTGCGACGCTGATCGCCGCCCTGCTCGTGCGGCGGCAGAGCAGCGAGATTGCGCTTCTGAAGTCGCGCGGCGTTCGGAGCGCCCAGATTCTCGGGATGTACCTGGTTGAGTGGTCGATCATCGGCGCGGTGGCGCTTGCCGTGGGATTGCCGCTTGGACTTGCCTTTGCATCGGTGATGAGCCGGGTGCGCTCGTTCCTCGATGTCGATCTGTCCGGCGCCGGTGTGCCGCTGTCGCTCGGCGCGCAGAGCCTGACCTTCGCCCTGGTCGTTCTGGCGATCACCGTGATTGCTGCATTGATCCCGGCGTTTGTGGCGACACGCCGCACGCTGGTGGATGAACAGCAACAGGCGGCGCGCGCCGTGCGCCCGCCCTTCTGGCAGCGCGCCTATCTCGATCTGCTGCTCCTGATTCCGGCGGCATATGGCGTTTATCAGTTGCAGACCGGCGGCAGTCTGTTTCAGGGGAATGCCGATCCGTTCAGCAATCCGCTGCTGGTACTGACGCCGGTGCTCCTCTGTTTTGCGCTTGGTCTGCTGGCGTTGCGCCTCATTCCACTGATCCTGGAGGGACTGGCGCGGTTGGCGACGTTCCCGGCATGGGTTGCACTGCTGGTCACGCTGCGTGCACTGGCGCGTCAGACCGACAATTACCGCGGCGCTCTGCTCCTCCTGATCCTGACGCTCAGCCTGGCAACATACAGTTCCACGATGGCGGATACGCTCGATGGCGCGATGCGAACCGAACTTGCGTATCAGGTTGGCGCAATGACCCAACTCTTCGAGACGGGCGAGAGCACCGAACGTGCGCGCCCTGGTCAGCCCGGCGGACAACCGCAGCAACCGCGCCGCGATATTCGAGAGGAGGCGCGCTTCCTGTTTGTTCCGGTGAGCGAGCATCTTCAGGCGCCGGGTGTGCGGGCCGCTGCGCGTGTCGGGCGCTATGACGCTTTCGTGAGCGTTGGCGCAAGCGGCAGGCAGGCGCAGTTGATCGGGATCGATCGGACCGATTTTCCGAACGTGATCACCCGCTTCGACCGCGCCTGGGGCGCTGGTGAGTCGCTGGGCGGGTTGATGAATTTGCTGGCTCGTTACCCGAACGGCGTGCTCGTCAGCCGTGAACTGCTGGGCGATAGTCTGCGTGTCGGCGATACGCTGCCCGCTACGCTGCGGCTCTATGGCGATCAGCGTGACGTGCGCTTTCGCATTGTTGCCGTCATCGATCTCTGGCCCGGCTTCTACCCGCAGGATGGACCGATCATCGTCGCCAACCTGAACTACATTTTCGACGAGATGGGCGGGCAATATCCGTATGATGTCTGGATCACCCGCGACCCGGCAACTCCCATTGAGGACGTGGTCGCCGGAGTGCGGGGTCTGGGCATCCCGGTGATAGATGTCCTTGATAGTGCGACACTCATCGCGCGTGAACAGACCCGGCCGCAGCGCCAGGGGTTGTTTGGCGTATTGACCATTGGGTTTCTGACGGCTGGCGCGCTGACGCTGCTCGGCTTTCTGGTCGCCGGGTTCATCACCGCGCGCCGCCGGGCGATTGAATTGGGCATGCTGCGGGCGTTGGGATTGAGCGGCTTTGGAGTGGCGGCGGCGCTTTTGCTGGAACAACTGCTGCTGATTGGCGCTGGCCTGGCTGCTGGCAGCGGCATTGGCGCGCTGGCGGCAGTGCTGATCGTGCCCTTCATGCAGGTCGGTGTGGGTCCGTACCCTGGTGTTCCCGCCTACCCGCCGCGCCTGGCATGGGAAAGTATGGCGGGCATCTATGCGGCATTCGGCGTGACGCTGATGCTCTCGTTGTTGGCGCTTGGCGCCTCGCTGGCGCGCATCCGGTTGTTCCAGGCGGTGAAATTGGGGGATGTGAACTGAGAGGTGAGAGGCGAGAGGTGAGAGGC
>NZ_JBYNRX010000050.1:0-28204 GCF_057785375.1 Roseiflexus sp. | reverse complement strand
CACCGCGGCAAGCGTTGCGATCTGAGCCTCTTTCAGTTGGGGTTGCGCTTGCTGGAGCACCTTTTGAACGAAGGCAAAGAGATTCCCGTTGCCTTCCAGATGGTAGAGTAGCTTTGCGTAAAAAAGTGTACGGTAGTGAATGCTTGATTGAGGATTTGATCCATATCAAACATAAAACCGGCAAATCCGTGCGCCATGCTGTCGAAAAATGGCATGTCGCGTCTGACGCGCCGTAGATACGCATCTTTATCGCGTTGAATTTTTTTCCGGATACGACGATAAAAGTCCTGGCGGATGGCGTCGGGTTGCTTGATAAGACGTGCCATGGCTTGCTCGCTTTCATCTGTGCAGGTGAATAGACTGCATTGGTATCGATGTCGAACCTGGCGATTGCTGCGAGTACTATCGTTGAATACTACGCAAGAGGTGTTTCGGTGTTTCACGGGTTTCGATCAATGCGCGTCACAACGCAAGGCGCCACGATCCACCTGCTGCGCGGCGGGTCTGGTCCGCCGCTGCTGTTGCTCCATGGCTGCCCGCAGACCCATTTGATGTGCCTGGGACTACGGCCATTGTGCTACAATACGCATGCTCGAACGACTGACAGGAGGGCGTCATGACCAAATCGTTGGATGCCCTTGATGCGGTTGAACGCCATCCGGACATCGTCAGCGGCGTCTGGGTCTTTCGTGGGACGCGGGTTCCTGTTGCCGCCTTGTTTGAAAACCTGCGTGATGGTGCGACTATCGATCAGTTCCTCGAATGGTTCCCCGGCGTCTCACGCGCTCAGGTAGAAGCAGTTCTGAACTACGAGGTTCAGATACTGACGATGGCCACGACGGCATGAAGATGGTATTCGATCAAGGTGCGCCCGTTCCATTGCGGCGCCACTTGCGCGGACATACGATGACAACCGTGTATGATCTTGGATGGGCGACCTTGACGAATAGCGCCTTGCTGGATGCCGCTGAACGGGACGGATTTGATGTATTGATAACAACCGATCAAAACCTGCGCTATCAACAAAATCTGACAGGGCGCCGTCTTGCGATTGTGGTGCTTCGATCTACCTCCTGGCCACGTATTCGCAATCGGGTGGCCGATATTCAATCTGTTCTGGACACGATTGTGCCAGGGTCGTATCACGAAATTGCAATCTGAGGTCAATCGCAAGAGGCGCTTCGGTGTTTCACGGGTTTCGATCAATGCGCGTCACAACGCAAGGCGCCACAATCCACCTGCTGCACGGCGGGTCTGGTCCGCCGCTGCTGTTGCTCCACGGCTACCCGCAGACCCATCTGATGTGGCGGAAGGTGGCGCCGCGGCTGGCTGCCGATTTCACTGTCGTCGCGGCAGACCTGCGCGGCTACGGCGACAGCAGCAAGCCCCCCGGCGGCGCCGATCACGCGGCGTACAGCAAACGCGCCATGGCGCAGGATATGGTCGAAGTGATGGATGCGCTCGGCTTCTCGCGCTTCATGGTCGCCGGTCACGACCGCGGCGCGCGCGTCGTCCACCGTCTCTGTCGCGACCATCCTGCTGCCGTGATCCGCGCCGCAGTGCTCGACATCGCTCCCACGCTCCACATGTACACGACCGCCGACCGCGCCTTTGCCGAAGCCTACTACCACTGGTTTTTCCTCATTCAACCCTACGACCTGCCAGAACGCCTGATCGGCGCCGATCCGGCGTACTACCTGTGCAAAAAACTTGCCCATTGGGGACGAACGCCGTCCGCTGTTGAGCCGGAGGTGTTCGCCGAATACGTGCGCTGCTTCAGCGATCCGGCGACGATCCATGCAACCTGCGAGGACTATCGGGCGGCGGCGAGCATCGATCTGCGCCACGACGAAGCCGACCTGCACGTGCCAATCACCTGCCCGTTACTCGTGCTCTGGGGAGCGGAGGGGTTCGTCGGGCGACGCTACGACCTGCTGGCGGTCTGGCGGCAGCACGCAGTCGATGTGCGCGGGCATGCAGTTCCAGGAGGACACTTTCTCCCCGAAGAAGCGCCAGAGGAAACATATGCGGCGCTACGGGCATTCTTCGCGGAGGGATAGATCTCATAGAGCGATCAACCAGATGTTGCACAATCATTGCTCGTGGTAATCGTCGAGCGGCAGACGTTGGCTGATCTTGTCGACGCCAACGTCTGCCGCTCCACGTCCTTGATTGTCCGGGTTTGGGTGATCGCTCTATCAGGGTCTGCTGCCGAGCGCATCCACCGTCGCGCCCTGTCCGGCGACTTCGATTTCGCTGAGGGCGGCGGGCGCCGGCGCGCCGCGTTGCGTGCCGCGCACGGCAGTGACGGTGAACTCAACACGGTCGGCGGCGATCGGTTGCGGCAGGCGAACAATCGTACCGCCGCGCGAGAGCGGCGCGACCGCCTCGACGGTTCGGGCGGCGCCAGCGATTTCCTGCCCGCGCAGGTAGAAGCGCAACTCGCCGCTCACCTCATAATCGGCGCTGCGCCCTTCCTGCCCTGGCTCTGCGCCGACCAGCCGCACTTCGAGGATCGCCATTGGCAGTTGCCACTCCAGCCGGATCCACTGCCCCACGCCGCCGTTCGCCGTCCATGGCGGTGTCCGGTCAATCAGCGTTCTGTTGGGCGCCGTCACATATCCACGCCGGTCGTTGATCCGCGTCGGCGCGCCATTCTCGACCGAGGAGGACGCGGCGATGGCAGCCGCAGGGGCGATGTTCGTCCAGCCGCGTTCGGCGAGCGACGGGTTGGCGATTGAACCGCTTGCATGCCCCATGTGGCAGCCAATGCAGAACATCGGCTGTCCAGGGCGTCCGGCGGAGTTTCCCTGCGCGATACTGAGCGTGTGGCGATTGCCGCCGCGCACAATGCGCCCGTTCTTGTCGCGCAGCACAATGAACGTGGGCACATCGGCGGGCGCCGAGCCGATGAACGACCCATCCGGGTTCACCGGCACTGTCAGCCACTTAACGGCGCGCGCCTGATCGTCTGGGTTGGCGGCGCGCGATGTGGCGCCGCCAAACTGATTGGCGTCGATGTAGATGTCGGCGAACGCCACGCTCCCCGGCGGCGGCGAGTTGTTGATGAATGGAAACTCGAGCGGCGGATTGGCATAGACATTGGCGTTGTGCACGGCAACCAATTCCACGCTCTGGATGTTCCGGCGGCTCCAGGCATACGCCGGGTTGCCAAAGGTGTCGAGCAGACCGAATGGCACATTGCTCTCCAGCGGATCGTCGCTCACCGGCGGCGGCGTGCCGCGCGGCAGACGCCACATACCCGGTCCATCGCCGACCGGACGCACCACGATCGGTCTGGCTTCCACTGCATCGTAATCGGTGGACAATCCTTCGAGCGGCACAACTTCATTCTGTGCGCCATTGGGGTGGATTGTGCGCAATTCGTAGCGCAACGATGACGATTGCAGCCGCAGCGTGATGGTGCGCCCGTTGCGGGTGTCCGTGTAGGCGCCGGTGCGTGCGGGCGCGGCAGTCGTCTGCGAGAAGATGATCCGTCCGTCAGGCAATCCGGCGGGCGCCAGCGCATACGGCGGGCGAAACGCGCTTCCGTCGTCCCAGCGGTACCCGGCGATCGACTCGGTGGTGTTCAGCGCCATGTTTTCGATGCCGGGGCGCGCGACGCGAATGCCGGTGTAGAGCGTCGAATGCGCCATCGTCTGATCGCGCTGCGTCGTGTATGCCACCAGCAGTTCGCCGCCGGACAGCACGACGGCTGGTTGCACTGCGTTGTACGTATCGAGACCGCCATCATTGGTGAGCGCCGATGCGTAGCGCGGCGTCCAGGCGAAGCGTCGCATGCCGCTGCCATCAGCCTCGATGGCCATCAGATGCCAGGTGTTCGGCGCATCGCGGATGGGGAACCCGTCCGCCAGCCGACCACGCGCAGGGTTGAAGGTGGCGTTGGTATTCGAATAGACCAGCGTCCCGTCCGGCAGGCGATACCCGGTGACCGGCTGCTCGACGACGATGGTGCGGGTCGTACCGCCCTGCGATGCTGCAACCGGCGTCGCAGTCGGGCGCACGCGCGGCGTTGGCGGCGGCGGCGCCGGCGTCTTTGTCAAACGCACAATGCTGCCGGTGGCGGGGTCGATCTTTTCCACGAACGAAATGGTTGGTATCGGCGTTGGTTTCGGCGGTGCGGTCGGTTGCGGCGCCGCCGGCGCGGGTTGCGCGGTTTCGACCACCTGAATGCGCCGTTCAACGATGATCGGGCGTCCGCTCTGGTCGCGGGCGATTTCTGAGCCGGCGCGGTTATCAATGCGATTGTAAATGCCGCGTTCACTCGGCTGGTTAAAGTTGACCCACCAGCGGCTGAACACAATACTGCCATCAGGAAGCGGCGCCGGATGGAGCGCTGCGGAGCGTTCGGTCGTCAGGCGGCGCATATTGCCGCCATCGCCATCGATGATGTACAGATTGAATGCCCGTCGACCATCGTAGGGGGAACGCGCCGGATAGCGCGACGAACTGAACACAATCCGCCCGTCCGCCAGATACGCTGGAAAGAGATCGTCGTAGAACGCATATGCTTCGGCATTCGCCGGACCATCGGGGATCGTGATGTCACGGTCGGAATGGGTTAGCTGGCGCAACCCGCGTCCATCGATGCCAATCTCGAACAGCCGCCATGAGTAATACGTGCGACCATTCGGCTGATTGCGAAACGTTTCCGGTCCGAACGTTCCGGCGAACACAACGCGCTGCGCATCGAACGACACATCAGGCGACTGCACATCGCGCAACCCCAGCGGATTGAGTGGATCGCCCGTGGGACGCGCCGTGTCGATCAGAACGCGCAGTTGCCCCGCCTGATCGCGGATGAGCAGTTTCGAGCCGGGCGCGAACTTTGTCATGCCGGTGATCAAATGCCCTGCCGGACCGACATCGCGCGGGAAAAGGTAATCGCCGGTCGCCAGGCGACTGCGCGCTACAAAGACGAGTGGCGGGAGCGAAGGCTGCGGCTGCGCCGCCGGCGCAGCCAGCGCAGGCGTAAGGGACGGAAGCAGGCACAGGACGAACAGCAAGGTCGTTGTGTGCGCAGGTTGCAGTCGACGTTGCATCAGCATAGATGTGAGTATACGTCGAAAATGGCGGCGTTGTCTATACTGACGATCTTACCCCTCATCGTGTTCCCTCGCAAAGGGTGGTCTTTTGAGCACATCCTCAGCAAGGGCTTTCGCCCGCAGCGATGCTCGGACGGTTCCAGCGCCCCCTTCTCCCCGTTCGGACGGTTCCAGCGCCCCTTTCTCCCCGTTCGGACGGTTCCAGCGCCCCCTTCTCCCCGTGTGGGAGAAGGGGGTTGGGGGGATGAGGGGAACAACGGCCGGGAACCTGAGAGCGTCACATTCCTGGCGGTCGTCGCCACGGGGCGCGCCAGAAAACCACTACCCCAACACCGATCACGGCTGCCAGAAGCGCCACCAGCAGCAGCGGCAGGCTATTCGACGAGGTGTTCTGGGCGGGAACCGGCGTCGGTTGAACGGGCTGCACGGTCGGTTGCACCGCCGGTTCAGCAGCAGGCGTGGCGGTTGCAGCAGGCGTCGGTGAAGGTCCGGTCACGATTGCGCGCCCATTGCCAAGGGTCACACGCTGTTGCGGATCGATAATTGCGAGCGTACTGGCAAGACGAGTGCGCTGGCGCGGATCGACCAGCATGATCGTCGCTTGCTCGATGCTGGCATCATCGCTGCCGAGGACGGCAACCACCACCCGCTCAGGATTCCATGGCGCCGTGATCATTTGCAGGTACGCAACGCTTGCATCGGGCGGCACGCGATACACAACGGGCGTATCGACAGAACGCGGCACATTGCTGCCGGGATCGAACGGCGCCGGCAGGACATCGCTGAGGTCGGTCAGGATGGGAAGATTACCAGGGCGGCCGATGATCAGCAGATCACGTGCTGTACGCACATCCGCCGGAACATTATCCGCGAATGCGACAACAGGTTGAAGGATGGCATCGCGCGTTGGTCGTCCCATGTGGAATGCAAGTAACGCCGCCGCATTCCAGGCGACTGGCGCATTCTGCGGAACGACGAAGGCTGTGGTGGCAAGTGATGGATTGAGCGTGAATGGTAGAGGATAACTGCTGAGATTGAACGTCCGGCGCGGTTCGGCAGTCGCCGGTTTCATCGGCAGATGGAGCGCTGATTCGGGCCAGATCGTCGCCCACAGATCGATATTCCGTGTATCGGTGCAGAGCGACAGCGGCGCAAGGTTCGTCTGGATCGTCAGCACATTGGCGCCGGAACGGGCGGCGGAAGGCGGGAGCGTGATACGACTGGTCGTCACGCGCGTGGTTTCGTCGCTGAAGCGCACACTGCCGATTGGCACGCCATTCAATCCAACCGAGACACTCGACTGGCCGAAATCGACCGTTGCGGCATGATTGAACACCAGATCGAAGTAGGCGCCTTCATCGAGTTGTTGGCCAGCAGGAAGGTTGAACCGGAGATCGAATGTTCCGGTGCGATCACGGATCACCCGTGGTTCCAGACCGAGATCGCTCAGGCGCTGGTCGATTGCCAGCGGCGCTTCTGCGGATGCTGCGGGCAAATCACGCACCACTGCGACATCAGGGCGTTCATTGATCCGCACCGGCAATGCACCCAATGCTCGCGCAGCCTTCGAGACCCCTGCTTCCGAGCTGCCGCTCACGAGCAGAACAACGCGTTCGGCATTCCAGGGCGAAACAATCATCTGTAGAATGCCATCATCGGCTGTTGCGCCGGGAGCGTTGAACCCTTTGTCATTGAGCCTTGCGGGCAGCGCCAGATCGCGCGCGATTGGCGCCAGCCCGGTATGGCTGCCGACCAGAATGAGATGGCGCCCGGTACGTGCCTGAGGAGGCAGGCGCTGCACCGTGGTCAGGTCAATCTGCAATCTCCCTTCGGTCAATCGGCCAAAACTGGCGGCGACAGTCAGTGCAGCCTGAAGGTCGTTGGTTGATGGTGCGTCTGGCACAATAATGGTCGCCTGATCTGGATCGAACGATCCCTGAAAAATAGGGCGGGGAAGATTGCGCAGGTCTGTATCGAGTGGTATGCGCGTATGCGGCAAAACGAGGCGCGATGTTGACCGAATCACCACCGCAGTGCGTTCACTCGGCGCGACATCACAGCCAGAGGGGTTATCCAGCGCAACTTCTAATTCGTGTCGTCCATCGCCACGCACCGGTGTCAGCGCCTGATCGGGAATGTCGAACGTCACGCGCTGCGCACCGGGTTGGGTCAGCTCAACCGTGCCGATCAAGGTGCGGTTGAAGCGCACTTCCAGGAAGCCTCCCAGCCGCTGCTGCTCAGCGCCAAGGGGAAAAAAAACGGTTATATCCAGCTGCGCCTGTGCGCCCGGTTCGAGCTTCCAGTTTGCAGGCGTATTGAACAGATAGCGGGTTCCGTCGAATACGCCGCTCAGGGTTTGATCGGTCGCACCCAGACGAGTAAAAGGGATGATGTTGGGGTCTTCAGTCGATGCTGGTTGCGGCTCGGGATTTTGAGCGTGCGCGGGAAATGAGAACAAGGTCAGCGCCATCGTGAACGCTGCACAACAACATAGCCGGAAGAACGGCATCGCCAGATGCATACAAAACTCCTTTTGCCTGACGCCACATTATTCATCGCGCTTATAGAGCAAACAACCAGATGTCGCCCAATACTTGCTTGTGTTGACCTGACCGTCTTGCCGCCCACGGTGGCTGAGCCTGTCGCCGCCCATAGTGGCTGAGCCTGTCGCCGCCCACAGTGGCTGAGCCAGTCGAAGCCACCGTCAGCTGCTCCACGTCCTTGATGGTCCAGGTTTTGGGTGATCGCTCGATGAGAGGCGGTCCGACACATCACTACGTGAAATGCGACCGGACGGGCGAAGGCAATGCCTTTGCCTGCCCGATGATCTTGTCCGGATAGACTCTCCACTCCTCGATCACGGTCATCATAGCATAGTGTGCGTGGGCGTCGCCAGTATCAATAGCTCTTGAAGGAAACCGTAGATCTGATGCAAAAGTCACGCCAACCGATATGGTATACCACCACAGAATAGAACGATCCAACGGGTGCGATCCGCATATGACCAGTGACAAATGCATCTGCCGTTTGCGATGAACGCACGAATATGACCACAGCCCAACGGCGCCGCGCAGCATACGGGCGAGTCTGATCGCTCAAGGATAGATTAGCAAGCCCGTGTGTTGCCATCACCCGTTTCAGGCATCAGGAGGCCAAAACATTCCCCTCTTCCGCATGACGCAAGAGGGGCAAGGGCGGCAAGGTTGTCGGGACATGGAAAACAGCACTCATCGCACCAGGGGCGTTTTCCCGCATCACAGAGCCATCTGGCACAAAAACCTGCACGTGCGAGTCCTGACCGGTATGCTTGACGGATTGATCATTCCCGCATGGTATAATGGCAACAGCATGACACAGCAGCTAACGACCTGAACACCGACGGGCCACGTATGCTTGATATCGGATCGTTACGGGATCGTTTTCAGCAGCGCTACAGCGCTTATCCCAGTATCATCGTTCGGGCGCCGGGGCGCGTCAATCTCATCGGTGAGCATACGGACTACAACGACGGTTTCGTCTTTCCGGTCGCTATTGATCGCGCTACCTGCATTGCAGCGCGTTCGCGCACTGATCAGACGGTGCAGGTTGTCTCATCCGATCTCAACGAAGAGGATGCGTTCTCAATCGATCACATCGAACGCAGCAGCCGACCCTGGCACAATTATGTTCGTGGCGTCGTCCTGGCGCTGCGGGTCGCAGGGCATCCGCTCGCGGGCGCCGATCTTCTGATCGCCAGCGATGTCCCGCGCGGTTCCGGGCTTTCGTCTTCCGCTGCGCTCGAAGTTGCCGTCGGGTATACGTTCCAGCTCCTCAACCATCTGAATATCCCGGGCAAGGAACTAGCGTTGCTTGCGCAAAGCGCAGAAAATAATTTCGTCGGCGTACAGTGTGGCATTATGGATCAGTTGATCGCAGTGCTCGGTCGCGCCGACCATGCGTTGCTGATCGACTGCCGCGATCTCTCCTATCACACCATCCCGTTACCGCCGTCAGTGGCGGTCATGGTGTGCGATAGCCATATCCCGCGAACGCTGGCGGCGTCGGCGTACAACCAGCGGCACCAGGAATGTGGCACAGCGGTTCAGTTGCTCCAACAGTGGTATCCTGACATTCGCGCCTTGCGCGATGTGAACGAAGATCAACTGACAGCGCACGAGGATGCGTTGCCGGAGCCTGTCCGCTCGCGCGCCCGGCACGTGGTGCGTGAGAATCGACGCGCCCTCCAGGGTGCAGAGGCGCTCAAACGTGGTGATGTGGCTGCTTTTGGGCAATTGATGAATGAGTCACACGCGAGCCTGCGTGATGACTATCAGGTGAGCCTGCCCGACATTGATCTGCTGGTCGAAACGGCGCAGCATCTGGCGGGATGCTACGGATCGCGTCTGACCGGCGCCGGGTTTGGCGGGTGCACCGTGAGCCTGGTCGAACGAGATGCTGTGGAACCATTCAGCCGTGACCTGTTGCACACATACCGCGCAGCAACTGGTCGCACGGCGACCATCTATGTGTGTCGCGCCAGCGATGGCGTTGGGCGCATTGTGGACAATGCAGGTCCACAGGAATGAGAATGTCGCGGGTCAGATCCATCGCCGCAAGCGGGTTCCTGTGATGCTGACGCCGCCTGAATGATCTGAACTGTGAGTGCTGCCATGCATATGTCCACCATTCTGCTGGTAGAAGATGATCCGACTCTGTCGGAAACGCTGCGTTATAACCTGGAGCGCGAAGGATATGCGGTGATCAACGCCGCTGATGGAGTGGTTGGTCTCGAACGGGCGCGACGGGATCAACCTGATATGATCATCCTCGATGTGATGCTGCCGCGTCTGGATGGGTTTTCGGTATGTCGCATCTTGCGTCAGGAGAGTGAGGTTCCTATTCTGATCCTGACAGCGCGGCAGGATGAAATTGATCGCATTGCGGGACTCGAGCTTGGCGCCGATGATTACGTTGCCAAACCATTCAGCCTCGGCGAATTGCTGGCGCGGGTGCGCGCCATCATGCGCCGCTCCGAGCGTCGGGTCAGTGTGATGCGCGAGGTGCTCGACGCCGGTTCGCTTCGGGTCGATACCGGGTCGCGGCGCGCCTGGCGCGGGGATATGGAACTGAACCTGTCGCAGAAGGAGTTCGATCTGCTGGCGTGCCTGATGCGCAATCGTGGGATGGCGCTGTCGCGCGATATGCTGCTCGAGCGTGTGTGGGGATATGATTTTCTCGGTGATAGCCGGACGGTCGATGTGCATATTCGCTGGTTGCGCGAAAAAGTCGAGCCTGATCCAGGCAAACCGATCTACATCCATACGGTGCGCGGCATCGGCTATCGCTTTGAGGCGCCAAACTGACATTCGGCGCCGACCGGCGTGAACGCTGTGATGGAATGGATCATTGCCACGCTTCTGCTGGCGCTCGTCGTATCCCTTGTCTGGGGATGGCGTCAGAGAACTCGTACTCAGCAACCTCCATCACTGCCCGAATCTTCCCCTGATGCATTCTCTTCGCTCTTTCACGCTGCTACCGTTGCTTTCGACGATGGATTGGTGCTGGTCGACGTGGATCGTCGAGTGCGGTATCTCAATGCCCAGGCGGAAGAATTGTTGAACCTCAACCGGACGATGAGCGTCGGGCAGGGCTTGATTGCGCTGGTGCGCGATTATCAGGCGGACGCCCTGGTCGAAGAGGCGATTTCGTCCGCCGAACCGCGTGAGAGCATCTTTCAGCTGCTGGGTCGGCAACGGATGCTGCGATTACGAGCGGTGCCACTCGATCACGGTACGCAGGGTGCGCTCCTGCTGGTGCGCGATGTGACCCAACTGAGTCAGCTCGAACGATCACGGCGCGATCTGGTGGCCAACGTCTCTCACGAGCTCCGCACCCCGCTGGCATCGATCAAGCTCCTGGTTGAGACGTTGCAATCCGAGCCGCCGGCGCCGGTGGCGCAACGTATGTTGAGCCAGATTGCCCAGGAAGTCGATGCTATTACCCAGCTGGTTGAGGAGTTGCACGAATTGTCGCAGATTGAGTCGGGGCGGGTGGCGCTTCAGTTAGTGCCTACGCCGGTCGCGCCGCTGATTGAGCGCGCTATAGAGCGCATCCGCCCGCAACTCGAACGGAAGAATCTGCAGATCACGGCCCGTGTGCCCGATCATCTGCCGCATGCATTGATTGATGAGAATCGCATCGGTCAGGTGCTGCTCAACCTGCTCCACAACGCTTCGAAGTTTACGCCCGACGGCGGACGAGTGGCGATTGAAGCCGATGTGATCACTATCGGTAATGGATCGCCGGCGCCGCCTGGTATGCCGCCGTCCCACCTGCCAGGACAATGGCTGTTGGTGTCGGTGACGGATAACGGCATTGGCATTCCCGCAAACGATCTCTCACGGATCTTCGAGCGCTTCTACAAGGTGGATCGTGCGCGAACGCGCAATGCAGGGGGAACAGGATTGGGGCTGGCAATCGCCAAACATCTGGTTGAGGGGCACGGCGGGCGTATCTGGGCGCTCAGCGTCGAGGGAGAAGGGAGTACTTTCTACCTGACATTGCCTGTATCCTGAACATTCTTCTCCTGGTGTATGATGGTAGTAACCTGTTCGTGCATCTTTCCTGGAAGAAAGTCGCGCTTTTGTGAGCTCAATGGGTGGATGTGCCAGCTGCTATGTCTTTTTTTGCGCCTCATGACCAATCTGTTGCGCTGTGGCGCGCTGTCTTTGATGCCACTTCTGAAGCCACGCTGGTGACCGACGCGGATGGATACATCCTGCTGCTCAACCGGCAGTTCGAGGAATTGTGGCGATTGGCGCCGGAACATTTGGAGATGACCTCTCCTCACCGCCGCATCAAGCATCTGGCGCATCTCGTCTGCGACCCGGAACAATTCCTCAGTCGCAGCGAAGAGTTCTATGACCGACCCGATCTGGAAGGCATTGATTGGTTAACGCTGCGTGATGGTCGCATCATCGAGCGCTACACGCGCGGATTGCGTCTCGATGAACGGACTGTCGTTCGGATCTGGTTGTTTCGAGACATTACCGTGCGTGAGCGTGCGCAGCGTGAACTCAAGGTCATGAAGAGCGTCCTGGAGGCGCTCAACCGCATTGTTGAGCCGCAACGCCAGCTGCAGGCAGGGGTGCAGGCGCTGGCCCGAGAGCTGGACGCGCGCGCGGCGTGGCTATGGGGAGTGGAAGGCGCAGATTTTGCGCGTCTGCTGGCGCATGACGGCGCCCGCGAACTGCACATTGATCTCACGCCACGCGCGCCTGGCGATCCCTGCGAATGTTTGCGGCGTCTGCTCGAACATACACTCCCAGACACTGCGCATCCGATCGTCTGCCCGCGTCTGGCGCATCTCCGCTCAGCCAATCAGGAACCGGAACGTCACGTCAGCATCCCGATCTACAGTCGCGATCGCCCGCTGGCGATTCTGAACCTGGTCCTGCCGTCCCTCCAGCCGTTCAGCGTGATTGAATTGCGCATGTTCGCCGCTATCGCCAATCAGTTCAGCGTGGCGATTGAACGCGCGCGTTTGTTTGAGTCGGTGCGTGAAGAACAGCGCGCCGCCGAGGTGCTGCGTCAGGCGTCGGCAACGTTGAGCGCCCTGCTCGACTTCGAGCAGGTGCTCGACCACGTGCTCGATCAAATTGTTGCGCTGATGCCCTGCGATGGCGCCTCGGTCATGCTGGTCGAAGGGATGCAGGCGCGTGTCGTTCGCGTCTACGGCTACGAAGGGTTGAGCGATGAAGCCGGGCATGCGATCCGCGAGGTCCTTTTCGACATTTCGCGCACGCCAACGCTGCGCCGCCTGATCGAAACCGGGCAACCCTGGATCATCAGCGAAACCCTCAACAACCCGGCATGGATTCAGATCAAGCAGGCGCTCCCTATTCGCTCGTGGTTGGGGGCGCCCGTGATTGTACGTCAGCAGGTTATTGCATTCATTTGTGTCGATAGCTTTGTACCGTATGCATACCAGCCGGAACACGCGCGCCGGCTGGCAACACTGGCGTCGAGCGTGTCGCTGGCGCTGCACAATGCGCAACTGTACGCCCAGGCGAACGAAGCGCTGGAGCGGGAGCGACGTCTGGGCGATCTCATGCGTGCTATCAGCAGCGCTCTCGATATCGATGTCATCCTGGCAACCGTCGCCCGGCTGACTATGGAACTGGCGGGCGCCGATGCAGTCGCGCTGGGACTGCTGTCAGCCGACCAACGCATGCTGACCAATGTTCATACCTTCAACATGCCCGAACCGCTGATGTCCCTGCAACAGGGCTTGGGTCCAGTCCGGCAGGCGTTTGATTCGCGCCGGAGTATTGTCCGCCAGAACATTGTACTTGTTGGGTCTGATGGGACTGATTATCGTATCTCTTCCGCCGTGGGATCGCCTATCATTGCCGGCGATCAGGCGCTCGGTCTTCTGGCAATCTATCATCTGCGCAACCATCGCCATTTTACCGAGCGTGACGGCGCGATGCTGGACATTGTCGGTCGTCAGACGGGGATCGCCATCTCGAATGCCCGGTTATTCGCCGAGACGCAGCGCCTGGCGACAACCGATCACCTGACCGGTCTGTTCAATCGCCATTACTTCTTCGCGCTGGCGCCGCGTGAACTGGAGCGGGCGCGGCGCTACCGCCATAGTATGGCGTTGCTGGTTATCGATATCGATCACTTCAAGAGTATCAACGACACCTATGGACACGACGCGGGTGATGCCGTATTGCGCAGTGTCGCAGAGCGGATGCGGCGCGAACTGCGCGACGCCGACATTCTGGCGCGGTTTGGCGGCGAGGAGTTTATTGCCCTGCTGCCGGAAACCGATCTGGCAGGCGCATTGCACGTGGCCGAGCGCTTGCGTACAGCAGTAGCGGTCCTTCCTGTCATGCTTCAAGTCCAGCCTCTTCAGGTGACGATCAGTATTGGCTGTGCCGCGCTGGACTCCATCAACAGCGCTGATCGTCTTGAACAGCTGATCCATCACGCCGATCGCGCGCTCTACCGCGCCAAAACCCAGGGGCGGAATCAGGTCGCATTCAATCCATAATCGATGGCGCCTGCGGGAAGAATACGTCTATGGACGAAACTCCTGTCGATTGGCTGCTGTCACTGAAAAAAAGCAGGCGGCAGGATGGTCCTGCCGCCTTTGCGAGAACGTCCGGCGCTTTCCTGTGCTGCGTCTGAATATCAGCGCACCCGCCTGAACCGACGAGCGATGTCCAGGAAACATGCTTCGGCTCAGCGCCGGCTGTCAGTGTGCCAGCGCGATCTTCAGCACCTCGTCCATCGACGAGACCGGGATCAATTGCAACTCCTCGCGCACCTTCTTTGGCAGCTCGGCAATATCTTTCGCATTATCCTTTGGCAGAATAAAGGTGCGGATACCGGCGCGATGCGCCGCCAGCGTCTTTTCCTTCAAGCCGCCAATCGGCAGCACTTTGCCGCGCAGCGTGATCTCACCGGTCATTGCCACATCCCGTCGCACCGGTTTGCCGGTCACTGCCGAAATCAGCGCCGTGGTCAGCGTAATGCCAGCCGACGGACCATCCTTTGGCACGGCGCCTTCCGGCACATGGATGTGAATGTTGTGCTCGTCGAAGTAGCTTGGATCGACGCCAAGTTGTTCGGCGCGGAACCGGGCATAGCTCATGGCGGCCTGCGCGCTCTCCTTCATCACCTCGCCAAGCTGACCGGTGAGCTGGAGACCGCCTTTGCCGCGCACCGGCAGCACCTCGATTGAGAGGACATCACCGCCGGTTGGCGACCAGGTAACGCCGGTGGCCACGCCAACTTCATCTTTCTCCTCTGCCAGACCGAAGGTGTACCGCTCTGGACCCAGGTAGTTGGGAATGTCCGGCGCATCGATGATGATCGGAAACTCAACCGGTTCACCATCGCTGGCAGCCGCCACCCTCCGCGCCGTCTTGCGGCACAGGCTGGCGATTTCGCGTTCCAGGTTGCGCACGCCCGCCTCGCGCGTATATTCGCGCACCAGTTTGATAATCGCGGCATCGGTGATGATCAGTTGCTCCGGCGTCAACCCGTGGAACTCACGCTGCTTGCGCACCAGGAACCCCTGGGCAATGCCCAGTTTCTCGTCTTCCGTGTACCCGCCGATTTCGATGATCTCCATACGGTCGCGCAGCGGGCTCGGAATCGTATCGAGTTGATTGGCGGTTGCGATGAATACCACCTGCGAGAGGTCGAACGGGATCTCCAGATAGTGATCGGAGAAGGCATTGTTCTGCTCAGGGTCGAGCACTTCTAGCAGCGCTGACGTCGGATCGCCGCGAAAGTCCTGACCGACCTTGTCGATCTCGTCGAGCACATACACCGGGTAGCGCGACTTCGCCGTTTTCATTCCCTGGATGATTCGTCCTGGCAGCGCGCCGATATAGGTGCGCCGGTGACCGCGAATTTCGGCTTCATCGCGGATGCCGCCGAGACTGGTGCGCACGAACTTGCGCCCAAGCGCACGCGCAATCGAACGTCCGAGCGACGTCTTGCCGACGCCAGGCGGACCCACGAAGCACAGGATCGGCGAACGCATCTGATTGCCCGCCAGTTTGCGCACCGCCAGGTACTCCAGGATACGCTCCTTAACCTTTTCGAGGCCGTAGTGATCCTCATCGAGCACCTTTTGCGCCTCGTGCAGGCTGATTTCGGGCAGTTCCTCCTCTGCCCACGGCAGATTCAGGATCCAGTCGAGATAGGTGCGAATAACGCCCGCTTCCGGGCTATTCATGCCCTGCTGCGCCAGACGCTTGAGTTCGTGCATCGCCTGCTCTTTGACATAGTCGGGCGCGTCGAGCTGGGCAATCTTGCGCTTCAACTCATCAATGGGGTCATCAATATCATCGTCTTCACCGAGTTCGCGGCGAATGACGCGCATCTGTTCACGCAGGAAGTACTCGCGCTGGCTCTGGTCCAGCACTTCTTTGGTATCCTGCTGGATCTTCTGGCGCAGTTTGAGCAATTCGAGTTGCCGGGCAAGCAGGCGATGCGCACGGCGCAACCGCTCGACCGGATCGAGTTCATTGAGAATATCAAGCCGTTCATCGAACTCGAAGGCCGGCGCCCACGTAACAATATCCGCCAGGTGCCCTGGCTTATCGATGCGATGCACGAAGGCGACGGCATCCTGTGGCACTTCGCCGAGATGATCGACGAACTCATCAATCTGTTGCTTGACCGAATCCATCAGGGCCTCAATCTCAATGCCCTTTGGTTCGGGATCGCTGATCGCGTGGCAGCGCACCCGGTAGAACGGCTCGCTTTGCAGCATCGTCTGCACCAGGGCGCGACTGATGCCCTCCAGAATGATGCGCGCCGTGCCATCGGGCAGTTTGACGAACTCATCGAGACGCGCGATCACGCCGACCGGCGGCAACTGCTGCGGCTGGCTGCTCTTATATGTCTCGATTTCGCTTTCGGATACAAAAATCAACAATACAAGATGATCATTCTCCCACGCCTGTTCCATGGCACGATACGACTTCCCCTGCCCCACCTGCAGCGGCACCGTCATGTGCGGCATGATCACCAGTTCTCCCAGAATGGCGAGCGGGAGGTCGTGATCGGAAGTCTCAATCAGTTTTCCCATAGTGTTGAACCCTCGCTTTGTCCGCAAATGACATTCGCGGCTGTGACGCTTGCTTGCGTCGATAGGAATCTATTGTACGCTTCGAGGCGTACACTCGATGATATGGAAGTGCATTACCATGGTACCACAAATCCTACCGGATGGTAAATGAGCCGTGACTGAGAACCCTCGTGAACCTCCGTGCATCGTGTCTATGGTCGTCTTCTTCATGATCGATTGTTTGTTTCACAGTATACAACGAATGAATTGGCGAGAAGTTGCGCCTACGCAGTTATCTGTTACAGATACGCCAACATTTCGATCACATCTTGTGTGCCACGACTTGCAATGGAGCAGGTATGATTCATCACGTACAGGCGGCGCTGCCGCACCAGCGACGAGCAGGCATTCATGATGGCGCAACACACCATTCTTATCGTCGATGATGAAGCCAATCAGCGACTCATGCTCACGCAGGCGTTGCGGACCAACGATGAGCGTGAAATTGCCACGGCTGCGTCGGTATCGGAGGCGCTGGAGTGGCTTGATCAGCATACCGCTGACCTGATCATTACCGATTACAATATGCCTTCGGCAAACGGGTTGGCGCTGATCGCACACGTGCGCCAGCGCGCTCTTCCGGCCCGCATTATTCTTATTACGGCATACTATTCCCCAGAGTTACAGGAAGCAGCCCAGAGATTGGGGGTTGATCACTTCCTGACCAAGCCGTTTCCCCTCTCACTGTTGCGCCGGCTGGCGAATGATCTGGGTGATGCATCGCGCACTGCATGACATGACATGGCGCCCATTGCTCTGCTGACCGATCTTCCTGGCGTCGAGCAGCGTAAGGGCGGGTTTCGAACCCGCCCTTACGCTGCGCTGCTTCGCCAATCTTCAACTCCTCACACGTCATCACTGCGGCGAGAGGAAATGAACAATGCGCAGGAAACTATCCGCCTTGAGCGAGGCGCCGCCGACCAGTGCGCCATCGATGTCGGGCTGCGCCATCAGATCGTCGATATTGTCCGGCTTGACGCTGCCGCCGTACAGGATGTTGATGGTCGCTGCCACGTCGGGTCCTGCCATGTCGCCGAGGATGCGCCGGATCGTTTCGTGCATCGCCTGAGCGTCGGTTGGGGTGGCGGTGTCGCCGGTGCCGATTGCCCAGACCGGCTCATATGCGATAACGATGCGACCGATCTGCTCAGGCGTCATTCCGGCGAGCGCAGCGCGCACCTGCGCCACCACGATCATCTCCGCCTGACCAGCGTCGCGTTGCGGTTTGGTTTCGCCAACGCACAGGATCGGCGTGAGGTCGTGCGCCAGCGCGGCACGCACCTTCTTACCGATCAGTTCGTCCCCTTCGCCAAAAATGGCGCGGCGCTCACTGTGCCCGACAATCACATACGTGCATCCCAGATCACGCAGCATCACCGGCGAAATGGCGCCGGTAAACGCTCCCTGCGGCTCAATGTAGACATCCTGCGCGCCTAATGCGATTGGCGTGCCCTGAACCAGATCGCGCACCGTTTGCAGCGCCGTAAACGGCGGGCAGACCAGCACCTTGCGATCGCTGACATCGCCAAGGCCGTGCAGTAATCCTTCGACCAGCTCACGCGCCTCACCGGTTGTTTTGTACATCTTCCAGTTGCCTGCGAGAAGTGGCGTTCGCATGAATCCTCCTCTAATGTGCTAAAGCGCAGGTTTGCCTGCGGCACACAGCGCTTGGAAGCGGGCTGACGCCCGCAGAAACCCAATGGCGGTCCTTCGCCCGGCGGTGCTGGTACGACAACGAGGCTTCACCATGCACGCGCATCCTGATGCCGACCACCGCGAGTCGCCTCGAGCACGGCGCGGGGGCTTCCAACGCACACGCTTCAGATTCCTCGGTGCGCTCGGAATGACACGTCTCGTTGTCATACTAGCCGCCAAACAGCCTCAGGACAAAGAGCCAGATATTCAGAAGATTGCCAGGGAGCACAAATGCCAGCAGAATGCCGATACCTGCGGTGACACCGAAGACAACCGGACTCCACTCCAGCACTTTTGCGCCATCGAATGGTCCGGCAGGGATCATATTGAACAGTCCAAGCCAGGCATTCAGGGCAACGCCGGTGTAGAAGAGTTGAACGACCCAGGTATCGCGCAAACCGGCGAGAAACGCAACCGGCGCTGCAATGAGGAACAGCGCTGCAAGCGCCATGTTGGTCGCCGGTCCCGCCAGTGCAATCAGCCCGCTCTGGCGCGGCGTCAGATAGCCGCGATGCCAGACGGCGCCGGGGGCGGCAAAGAACAGACCGAGCGGCAGGAACGCAACGACGATCGAGATAGCCAGCATCTGCATATTGGCGACGAAGTGCGCCTCCGCGCCAAAGCGCCGCGCGACGATCCGGTGCGCCAGTTCGTGGAGCACAAACCCCAGCCCACACACCACGGCTGCAATGAAGAGATTCGTCAGGAACCGGACGCTTGCCAGGTTCGTGGCGCCGGTTTGAAAGACGGCGTAGGCGACGGTGGTGCCTGCCCATGCTTTGAGTAACTCGACCGTGTCGTTGCTGCGTCCCGCAAAAATGCCTTCATCAGGCGTCGAAAACATAGTGACTCCATCCAGTTCAGCGTTCCGGGAATCGTTCCGTTGTCCAGGCATGCCCGCCGATGAGCGGGACGAAGCGCACATCACACAGCCGCTCGGTGCGCAGCGTATCGCCTTCACGGCGCAGCCGCAACAGAATCTGCACCTGTCTGCCGCCAACCGGGATCACCAGGCGCCCGGAAGATGCCAGTTGCTCACGCAGCGGGGCCGGCACCCAGGGTGATGCCGCCGAGACCAGAATGGCGTCGAACGGCGCGTAGTCCGGCAGTCCCTGGGTGCCATCACCGATGTGGACGGTGACATTCTCATAGCCGAGTGTGCGCAGCAGCGCGGCTGCGCTGGTTGCCAACGCTTCACGGCATTCGATCGTGTGAACTTTCGCAACGATCTGACTGAGTATGGCGGCAGCGTATCCAGAACCGGCGCCGATTTCGAGGACGCGATCAGTCGGAGCAAGTTGGAGCGCCTCGAGCATCAGCGCAACCATGTACGGTTGCGAAATGGTCTGTCCTTCACCAATCGGCAGCGCCTGATCGCTGTAGGCGTGAGCGCGTTCATGGGCTGGAACAAACAAATGACGCGGCGTCTGCGCCATTGCGTCGAGCACTCGCCGATCGCTGACGCCACGTCGAATGAGAAGATCGATCATGGCGCGGCGCTCATTTGTAAAATCCATGGCTGCCGCTCCTTTCGATCCTTATTATACCCGCTTTCACGGCTTAAGGTAACGCCGGTTACGAATTGGTAGCGCCTGTTTGCTATACTCGAACCGGTGACGAGCAGATGCGCAGCGACGCACGATACGCAGGAAACACGCTCATGCACGTTCCTCCAGAAGATGCCGATCTCACGCTTCCCGACAGCGAGTTGATCAAACGCGCCCAGCACGGCGATCAGGCGGCGTTTGCGCAGATTTATGATCGCTATGCACAACCGCTCTACCGTTACATCTACTTTCGCGTAGGAGACCCGGACCTTGCCGAGGATCTTCAGGCGGAAGTATTTCTGCGCGCGTTCGAGAGTCTCGACCGCTACGAAGATCGTGGCTGGCCCCTTTCCGCCTGGCTCTACCGTATCGCGCGCGACCGCACCGTCGATGTGATTCGCCGGAGCCGTCTGCGGCAAACCATCCCCCTGGAGAGTTGGAGCGGCGCCTGTGAGGGACCCGATCACGATGTTGTGATGCGCCTCGACTGCGAAGAACTCCGGCGTCACCTGTGCGATCTCACCGACGATCAGCGGCAGGTGATCTCTCTGCGGTTCCTGGCAGATCTATCGATCCAGGAGGTTGCTTCACGTCTTGGACGTTCCGAGGGCGCGGTGAAGGCGCTGCAACATCGTGGGTTGCAGTCGCTTGCGCGGCGTCTGGTCAGTGGCGTGTAGTGCGGTTGCAACTGTTCACACTTCTCCTGGGAGCGCGGGCATTGCGTCCGCTTCAAAGGAGAAGCGGTAGAAAGGGCTGGCACGCGCATATTCATGCCAGCCCTTCTCGGAGAACTGTCACCGTTGCACCATCGGACGGAACTTGTATCCGTACACAATCAGCCCCGTCGGTCCCAAATCGCGCAGGCGGCGGGTGACCATTTCGACCGGCATATCGATGGCTGCCTGGTCGAGATCGCAATCGGTCAATTGCGCGGTCACCATTGGTCCTTCATCGAGGCGCACGAGCGCCACCAGGTAGGGCGGCTGATCCTCAAACCCCTCCGGCGGCTGCCGCACGATGCTGAATGAGTAGACGCGCCCCCGCCCGCTCAGGACGTATGGCTCCCATATCTCCTCCGCCTCGCCCGGATGCGGCGGCGCCGGCGGGAAGCGCACCTCGCCGGTAAGCCGGTTGCGCTGTCCTTCCAGACGATACCGCGCATGGCGCAGACGCCAGTGTTTTGCCAGATCCATGTTGAACCTCCACCTCAGTCGAGTGTCAGAATGTGGGTTGCCACCGTCGCGCCGATGCCGCCCATGCACTGCGCCAGCGCCACCCGTGCGCCGTCGACCTGCGCTGCGCCGGCATGCCCGCGCAACTGCGCAACCAATTCGATAATCTGATAGACGCCATTGGCGCCAACCGTATCGCCGCGCGCCTTGCACCCGCCGCCGGTTGCCAGCGGCAGTCGCCCCTTCGGGGTGATAGCGCCTTCACGCGCCAGCGCCACTGCTGTTCCGCGTTCGGTAAACCCGCTCGACTCCAGCGCCAGCGCGGCAGCGATGCCGTGTGGATCGGTCACATCGAAAACCTGCACGTCGCCGTGCGTCAGATGTGCCGACCGCAGCGCTGTCGTTGTCGTCTGCGCCGCCGCTGCCAGCCACAGCGGATTGGAACGGCTGTGCAACGCCAGGGTGTCGGTCGCAACCGCAGACCCGGCGATGCGCACCGGATGCGCGCAGAGTTCGCGCGCCAGCCCTTCGCTGGCGATCACCACGGCGGCGGCGCCATCGACTGCGGTCGAGCAATCGAGCAAGCCGAGCGGTTCGGCGACCATCGGCGCACCGCGCACCTTGTCGGCGGTGATGGCGAAGCGGTACATCGCGTGCGGGTTAGCGACCCCGTTGGCATGCGCGTTGATCGGGAATGGCGCAAAATCGTCGGCGGCGTATCCGTACTCGTGCATATACCGGCGCATGAGCAGCGCCCAGAGCGCCGTCAGCGTAACGCCGTGGATCGCTTCCCAATCGGCATCGGTCGCCAGCGCTAAGGCGGCTTCACGGCGCGCATCGAGCACGTCGGTCACTTTTTCGACGCCAACGACTGCTGCCAGATCGACGGCGCCCGATGCGACTGCTATGCACGCCTGGCGCAATGCCACGCCGCCTGATGCCCCGCCTGCCTCGATCGTGACGGCTTCGATGCCGGGTATGCCGGCAGCCGTAGCGATCAGCGCGCCGATCTGGCTTTGCGCGTGCAGGGATGCGCTCAATGCACTGGCGACGTAGAGCGCGCCGAGACGTGCTGCCGGAATAGTTCCCAGAGCGCTATTGAGCGCTTCGACTGCGAGCGATGCAGCGCTGCGATCCCAGTGTTCGCCAACCGGTGTCGCTCCGGTTCCAATGATATAGACATGTCGCATGGCTCTACTCCATCACCAGTTTGCCGCGCCATTTGGCATACACGGCATAATCGACGAACGCTTCACGCGCCAGGTACGCAGCCGTCAGCGGCGCGCGCTCGCGGCGCTCCGGCAGGGCATCGGTTACGCGCAGCGCATAGGCGTCCGACCCTGCGCCGGAACCGTAGGTCGTGACAAAAATCGTATCGCCCGGCTTTGCCACATCGAGAATAGCGCACAAGCCGAGGAGCGCTGCCGCCGAGTAGGCGTTGCCGATCTTCGGCGACAGCAGCCCCGGTGCGATTTGCTGTGGCGTAAACCCGAGTTGACGGGCGACGGTCTGCGGGAAGCGGGTGTTCGGCTGATGGAACACCGCGTAAGTGAAATCCGACGGCTTCGCGCCAAGGTCGTGCAGCAGCCTCTCGGCAGCGCCGCGCGATGCGCCGAAGTAGGCAGGCTCGCCGGTGAAGCGGTGCCCGTGCACCGGGTACGCCGTATCAGCGCGGCGGAAGAAGTCAGGGGTGTCGGTGACATACGAGGTCGTCCCCTCGATGACCGCCACTGCTTCTGCCGCCGGACCGATCAACAGCGCCGCCGCGCCGGCCGCAGCGGTATACTCCAGCGCATCGCCGGGGCGGCCCTGCGCCGTATCGGCGCCGATTGCCAGCACATACTGCGCCATACCGCTGCCGATCATCCCCATTGCAGCAGTCAACGCCTCAGACCCGGCTTTGCAGGCGAACTCCCAGTCCGCCGTACTGACCCACGGCGTGGCACCGAGCGCTTCAGCGACCAGTGTTCCAGATGGCTTGACCGAGTAGGGGTGGCTCTCGCTGCCAACCCACACCGCCGAGAGGCGGTCAGGTGCGATGCGCGCCCGCGCCAGCGCGTTGCGCGCTGCTTCGACCGACATGGTGATCGTATCTTCGTCGGGACCGGGTACGCTCTTCGAGTCGACCGGCGTTCCGCCGGCGCCGTCCCAGATGCGGGCAATCTCGCGCGCTGCGATGCGGAAGCGCGGGATGTAGGCGCCATACCCGACAATGCCCACAGGCCGTTCAGGTTTCATCATCGTGAATACTCCTCTTCGAAGGCAAACGAAAAGAGAACGCGGAACGCGCGCCGCGCGCCTGTACACACAGGATTGCATCACAACGGCGGATGCAGCGTTCCGGGTTCTCCTCCCGGTAATTGTTTGACGTGACGGTTTTCAGACAGGCTCTAGATTGCTTCTGCCAGAGCAGGAGCGGTATCGACGTCAGCGCCGTGCGTGCGCAGTTCCGCCAACAGCGCTGCGGCGCGCGCCGGTTTGATCTGCCGCTCCTGCACCATGCGCGTCGCAATGATATCCACCTCGGCGCCCTGTGCTCCGGCAGCCATCGCGATCTGGCGCGCATGCAGGCTCATATGCCCGCGCTGAATCCCCTCGGTTGCCAGGGCGCGCATTGCCGCCAGGTTCGACGCCAGCCCGGCGCAGACGCAGATTTCCGCCAATTCGTGCGCGTGGGTGACGCCGAGCAGCTTGAGCGCCGCCTGCGCCGCCGGGTGCACCTTCGTCGCTCCACCGACGATGCCTACCGCAAGCGGCATTTCGAGCGTACCGACGAGATTCCCCTGCGCATCACGCTCCCAGTGCGACAGCGACGTGTACCGACCGCTGCGCGCGGCATAGGCATGCGCGCCAGCCTCAACAGCGCGCCAATCGTTGCCGGTGGCAATCAGCACCGGGTCGATACCGTTCAGGATGCCCTTGTTGTGCGTCGTTGCGCGATACGGGTCAACTGCGGCGAACGCATACGCCCACAGGATGCCTTCAACGACCTCTTCGCCGCTCAGACCATCGCGCGCCAGCGATTTCGCCGGCACAATCGCCCGCGCCCGCGCCAGCCGTCGGTCGCTCAGGTTCGAGAGAATGCGCAGATACGCTTTGCCGCCGCTGATCTCTTCGAGCAGTGGCGCAACTGCTTCCGCCATGGTATTGATCGCATTAGCGCCCATCGCGTCGCGGCAGTCGATGATCAGATGAACGACCAGCATCGGACCCATCGGGCTGCTCTCGAAGAAGCGCACTTCGATATCCTTTGCGCCGCCGCCAAGGGCTACCAGGCTGCTGCTCTGGCGATTGGCAAGCGCCAGGATCGCCTCACGCCGCGCCAGAATATCGTGGTGCGCGCGATGTGGGTCGGCAACGTGCACCAGTTGCACCTGGCCGATCATGAGCGGTAAGGTCGAACTCGCCTGGAAGCCGCCCCCGTCGCGCACCAGTTTCGCTGCATAACTGGCGCCTGCGACGATCGACGGCTCTTCGACGACCATTGGAATCAGCACATCGCGCCCATTGATCAGGAAGTTGGTCGCAATGCCGAGCGGCAGGTTGAATGTGCCGATCACATTCTCGATCATCTTGTCGGCGCGCTCAACCGTCAGAGCGCCATTGCCGCCGTGGAGCCGGCGCAGGTCTTCGTCGTTGAGCCCATCGAACGACCGCACGACATCGAGGCGTTCGAGTGGGCTGAGCTGGTAGAACCCGCTGATCCGCGAGTTACGTGTTGCCATAGTTGATATGTCTCTCCTGTGAAATTCTTAGCAGTTCTGCCTGCTACTACGGGCGAGTATAGCAGGCGGATCCGTTCAAACACGCCATGAAAACTGTCAAAACCTATCATTCCCCTGTCTGAGACTTTCATGGTACGATAGTGTCCTATGCAGCGATTGTTCATCATCTGCACATGTCTTGCAATTCTGACGGCGTGCAGTGGCGGTGCGCCGGCGGCAACGCCCGTGTCTGCGCCGACGTTCACTCCGCTCGATGCAGCCCTGGATGCGTCCTACCGGTCATCACCAATTGCTGCCTACCTGCTGGTCGATGCCGGCGGCGCGCGTCTGGTCGCCGGGCTGAGTTTCAGCAGCGGCGGCGCCCCCGCGCCCACCGATCCGCCAGCGCGCCAGGTGTGGCTCGCCCCAGGCGACGCCATCGACAGCCTCGCGTCCTGTGCGCAACCGGCTGGCGACTCGCGCTACCTGGCGGTGGCCGTGACCGGGGCGCTCGAAGGTCCTGGCGCCTTTGGACCGGACGGCGCCTTCGGGTATCAACTGCGGTCCCAGACGATCACGCCGCTTCCCTGGCAGGAGGCGACGGTTGCGTTGCTGGCGACGACTCCGGCGAACGGTCAGGCGGTGCGGGTGACCGGTGCGCTGATCGCTAACCAGAACGAAGCCGTCCTCGTCGAGGCGCTTGGTCCTGGCGGTGCGCCGGCGCCGCAGGCGCGCCAGGTAAAACTGCGCGCGCCCCTGCGCGATGCCGCACTGCTGTCGCGCCTGACAACGACGCCGGGTGGCGCCGTGCGCTACGGTATGGTGCAGGTCGAAGGAATCTGGCGCGATGGGGTGCTGACGCCAATGGGGGTGCGGTACGTTGAACGTTGAACGTGCGAGTGGCGAGGCAAGAGGTGAGAGGTGAGAGGTGAGAGGTGAGAGGTGAGAGGCGAGAGGCGAGAGGTGAGAGGTGAGAGGTGAGAGGTGAGAGGCGAGAGGTGAGAGGTGAGAGGTGAGAGGTGAGAGGTGAGAGGCGAGAGGCGAAAGGCGAGAGGGGTGAGGCGCGGGGCGCGGGGCGCGGGGCGTGAGGGTTGCGGGTGATCGTTGCACGTTGCACGTTGAATGTGCGAAGGTGGAAGGCGGCTCTAACTTCTAACTCCTAACTTCTAACTCCTAACTCCTAATCTCTGGTTCTCAGTTCTTGGTTCTCAGTTCTTCATGCCCTATAATGGCGAGTTGCAGAATGGTTTACACACAGGATAGAAAGCCGTGTTCGCCAAACTCCTGATCGCCAACCGCGGCGAGATCGCCGTCCGCATCATTCGCGCCTGTCACGCGCTGGGGATTGCTGCCGTCGTTGTGTACAGCGACGCGGATCGCCGGGCGCTCCATGTGCGCCTGGCGGACGAAGCATTGCCGATTGGTCCGGCGCCGGCGCCGGAGAGTTATCTGCGCATCGAGGCAATCATCGAGGCGGCGTTGCATTCCGGCGCACAGGCGATCCATCCCGGCTACGGCTTCCTCGCCGAACGCGCCGCCTTTGCCCGCGCCTGCCGCGACGCCGGGTTGGTGTTCGTCGGTCCGCCGCCGGAAGCCATCGAAGCGTTGGGCGACAAGATCGCCGCGCGTCGCCTGGCGCTCGCCGCCGGGGTTCCGATTGCGCCTGGTTACCACGGCGCCGATCAGAGCGATGAGACGCTGGCGCATGAAGCGGCGCGCATCGGCTATCCGCTCCTGATCAAAGCTAGCGCAGGCGGCGGGGGACGCGGCATGCGCATCGTGAAGAGCGCCGATGAACTTCTGGCGGCAGTGGAGAGCGCCCGACGCGAAGCGCGCGCTGCCTTCGGCGACGATACGATCTTCCTGGAAAAATTGCTCGCCCGTCCGCGCCACATCGAGGTGCAGATGCTGGCGGACTCGCATGGCAACTATGTGCATCTGTTCGAGCGTGAGTGCTCGATCCAGCGCCGCCACCAGAAAATTGTCGAAGAATCGCCATCGCCGGCGTTGACCTCCAAACAGCGCGAGATGATCGGCGAGGCGGCGGTGCGTCTCGCGCGCGCCGCCGGCTACGTGAACGCCGGCACAGCGGAGTTTCTGTACGATGAGAGTGATGGCACTTTTGCGTTTCTCGAAGTCAATACCCGTTTGCAAGTCGAACATCCGGTCACCGAAGCGGTCACCGGCGTCGATCTGGTGCAGTTGCAGATCGCCATCGCCGGCGGCGCGCGCCTGCCGTTTCGCCAGGAAGACCTGAAGCAGCGCGGGCATGCCATTGAAGTGCGTCTCTGCGCCGAAGACCCGGTGACCTTCCTGCCGACCGGCGGACGACTGACACGCTTCGACCTGCCAGGCGACATTCGCTGCGACACCGGTGTCGGAACCGGCGACGAGGTGACGCTGTACTACGACTCGCTCCTGGCAAAACTCATCGTCCACGCCAACGACCGTTCCGCTGCAATCGCGCGGTTGCGCACCGCGCTCGATGCCTGCGCTGTCGAGGGGGTCACGACCAACCTGCCGCTGCTGCGCGCGATTGCGGCGCATCCGGCATTCATTATTGGCGACACAACCACCGATTTTTTGACGACGCATGAGATGACGCAGCATCTGCCGGTCTCTGCTCCCATCCCGGACGAGGCGCTGCTGGCAGCGGCGATTGTCGATGTTCAGCCGCTGGCTTACGGCAGAGCCGCCACGCGCGATCCCTGGAGCACGCTGGGACCGTGGCGGATGCTGCGCACCGATATGCCGCTGCGCTACCGCGATGGTGAAAGCGAACGCTGCGTGCGCATCACCGAAGATGGCGATGCATGGCGCATCGAGGTTGATGGGCGTGTTTACGTCGCCGGAGTGCTTGAGGCGCATCCTGATCGCCTGGCGTTGCGGATGGCGGATGGGCGCATTGAGCGGTTTGGAATGACGGGCGATAGCAAGACGCGCATTCTCGAATGGCGCGGGCAGCGGTTTTGCCTGATGCAGGCTTCTCTGGAAAGTGAGCGTTTGGGAGCAGCAGGGCACAGCCACAGTCGCGCCGGGCTGGAAGCGCCAATGCCGGGCACGATTGCGCGCATCCTGGTGCATGAAGGGGATCGCGTCGCCGCGCACCAACCGCTGGTCGTGCTGGAAGCGATGAAGATGGAACACATCGTTGCCGCACCGCACGACGGAATCGTGCTGCGCCTGCCCTACGCCATCGGCGCACTGGTCGCCAAAGGCGCAACGCTGGTGGAATTGGAGGAGGGGTGAGTCAGGAGGCAAGAGGGGAGAGGGGAGAGGCAAGAGGGGAGAGGGGAGAGGGGAGAGGCAAGAGGGGAGAGGCAAGAGGGGAGAGGGGAGAGGCAAGAGGGGAGAGGGGAGAGGCAAGAGGGGAGAGGGGAGAGGC
>NZ_JBYNRX010000049.1:0-29825 GCF_057785375.1 Roseiflexus sp. | reverse complement strand
TGCCTGCGCCTGCCCGGTCGCACTTCAGGCGGCGATTTTTCGGATAGGCTCGTAGTCCAGCACCCGCGCCCTCTTTGAGGTGTTGCGGCATCAGACGCCTTACTCTTCCATCTGCCGCACGCGCTGCGCCAGTGGATCGTCCGCCCCCTCAATCTGCTCCGGCGTGGTCACGTAGATCGCCGGGTCCCCCTGGTACCACCCGATCACCCCGCGTATCCGCACCGCCTGCCCGACCCGGTACCGCTCCTCCGGCCGTCCGCCGAAGCGCTCCCAAGCCTCCTTGCGGATCAGCGCCTTGAAACTCCCCTGGTGCGGGCTGCTGAACCCCAACAGCACCTGTTTCCCGTTGTTGAACACATACTGCAATGTCCCGGTCACCGTAACCGTTCGCCCGTCCCATTCACGCGCCTCGGTGTACGGAATGACCGCCACCAGCTGCGCATCCGCCGCCGGCGGCGGCGCAGCCGCCTCAACCGCCACGGACGTCGCCGCGCTCGCCTGCGGATTGCCGCTCGTCAGCGCCACAATCGCCCCGTCCGCGCTGCGGAAGTAGATATTCTCGTTGCTCACCGTCCACACTGCATACTCGCTCCAGTAGCGGTCGTACACCGTCCCCTGCCGGTAGTAGATGTAGAACCCGACGTCGTAGAAGCGCGTGTTTTCCAGCCCGCCGGCGCAGTAATGCGATGCGCTGAACCGGCACGCGCCCGCGTTGTCCTGCGAGGTGGCGATCGTCGCCAGGCGCTGCGTCGTAATCTTGGCGCTGAAACTGCCGCGCGCCGCCGAACGGTCCAGAATGCGCGCCGCAAATCCCGCCTCCCAGTGCGCGCCGAACAGATAGTCCCCCGCCACCGTCACATTCGGCTGCTCGTCGGTGAGCAGATACGGATCGGCGCTCCCCGGCGGATAGTCGTAGGCGATGAAGCGCACCTCGCCCCCCTGCACCCCGCTCACGGTCGTCCCGTCGAGCATCATCTCGCCGAAGTGCGAGTCCCAGCGCGCATCATAGGCGTGTCTGGCGCGAATGATGGTGTAGACCACTTCTTTGCCGTCCGGGAAGCGCTTGACCACCGGCTGCGGTCCCATCGGCAGGTAGTCGTTATCGCCGTAGCCGCCGTGCCCGACATTGGCGATGAACGGAACGCTGCCGTCGTCGAGGTCGAGCACGAACAGCGCCTGGTCGCCGGGATTCTGGGTCAGCACCTGCCGCATGCCGCTGTTGGTCTGCGGCCAGTCGCGCCACAGCGTCTGCCAGGGCAAGCGCGCCTTGATGAGCGCATACCCGGCGCCGTCGGCGATCACGGGCCAGCCGTAGCGGAACTCGGTCGGGTCGCTGAACGTGCGGCTGGCATGCACTGGACGCACACGCCACTGGCGCGCGCCGTTGCGATTGTTGATCGCGTGGACGGAGAGGTCCGGCTCGGTGGCGACGATGACCAGGTTGCGCGAGGGGGAGTAGGCGGGCGGAACCGCGACGGTCGCGCCCGCGTCGTAGCGCCAGAGCTGCTGCATCGTCCGCTTGTCGACGGCATAGACCGCGTTGCCCATCGCGAAGAGCACGCGGTCGCTCAGGACGGCGGGGGGCAGCGGCAGATTGCTGGTCTGCCCGGCGTTGAACGTGGCGAGGATGGCGCCGTCCTGGGCGCGGAGTTGGTAGAGCGTGCCATTGGCGGAGACGACGAACACCGCGCCGGTGTCGTGGTCACAGGCGACGGTGGAGCGCACGTCGCCGATGCCGCTGCGCTGCCAGAGTTGCCGTCCGTCGGCTTCGCCGAGGGCGAAGACGCCGTCGACCCCGGCGGCGATGTAGACGCGGCCGCCGCCGGTGACCGGCTGGACGTTGCGCGGCAGCGAGCCGCCGGAGGTGACCTTGGCGACGCCGCCGGCAGCGTTGGGACCGTTCCAGGACCAGCGCCAGCGCCAGGGGTAGGGGACGGTCTGCGGCGTGGAGCCGGTGCGTTGCGCATCGTGCGCGTGCTGGCTCCATTCTTCCCGCGACCCGCCACCTGGTGGGGGTAATGGCGATCCACTGCTCGTCGGTGTAGGCGAAGGCGCTGGTGAGCGTGTCGGCGAGCGAGACGGCGAAGGAGAAGGGGTTGGAGAAAGCCGGTTACGCATCACCAGCGGCAGGTACAGCGATGCTGCACGGTCCGGTATCGGCTCTGAGACCGATACGTCCGTGGAAGAAGGCGCAACATCAGGACCCATCGTCTGCCCCGGCGCTGGCGCAAGGGGCGCACTCGAGAACTGGATTGCCGCGCTGCCGTTTGCTGGCGTTACCTGTATGGGATCTGTGAGCGATAGGAGAACGCCGACGAGTGCCAGTATTGCTGCGATCTGCGGCAGCAGGAGATGGTTGCGTTTCATCATTGCCTCCTATTCGGGCAGAACGCCTGATGATGGCAATCACCCCCATCGGTGGTTTCATTTCCATATGAACAGACACATTCGCCTGATCCATCGTACAGATTACGTATGGGACAAGTCATGCCATTAGATGACTCATTGCTCACGAAAAGCATCTCTGGTTCTCAAGCTCAGATGACCGCCGGGCGCAGATGACCGTCACTAACAGGACTTACGCGGTGGCTGGTTTTCTGGCTCCACAGAGCCTGCGTCAGCACGGTGCAAGGTGGTGCGGTGCAGCGGCTTTGCCGCTACACCGCACCATAAAAGAAGACAAGTACCGCTCTGCCGAAGGCAAAAAGGGCCGTCACACGGCTCGCCGCGCCAGGCACAGATGACCGCCATCAACAAGTGTTGGACGCTGCGACGAAGAGTGAGCCTGCCGCTATGGAGCCTGCCTGCCTGCAGTCGCCGGGCGCAGATGACCGTCACCAACACGGGGATGGGCGCTCCACCGCCGGTCCGCCAGCAGCACCGGTCCTATCCGTCTGCGAGTGCCAGGTGGAGGTGACGGTCATCAGCGGGGTAAGGGCGCGACCACCGCCGGTCCGCGAGCAGCGCCGGTCCCTGCCCGCTTGCAAGTGATCAGGTGAGGGTGACGGTCATCAAGGGCGCCGAGATCGGGGGCGTCTGGCGCGCCTGGCATGGCGTTCGCCTGCAGGACGCTGCTCGCCGCGCGGACATGATGGAGTTTGAGAAAATAATCCGGTATCGCCCAATGGAGCCCGCGAAGGCGGGCTTCGCAGCAGGAGCCCGCGGCTTCAACCGCCGGGCGGTCGAGCGGATAGCGGAATAATTTTTCAAAAACCATAATGCCCGCGCTGATCACACGAAGCCCCGCTGACGCGGGGCTGCCGGTCGGTGTTCGCGCGTTCCGGAGCGAGGGCGCGGCAGCGCCCTTTGCAGAGTCAGCCCAGCGGTTCAGCCCTTCAACCCTTCGACCCTTCGACAAGCTCAGGGCTCAGGGTTCAGGGCGCCGCGTCGGGCGCCGGTACGGCGGAGCGACAGAACCGCTGCGCCTTTGCGCCTTTGTGTGAGTTATATGGCAGTGAGGTCGGAACTAACAGCCCCCCGGCGCTTGTGCGCCTCGCCAGGCATCAAGTTGCTGCACAAGCGCATCCATCGCGCCACGGTGATAGCGCTCCACCCAGCCGGGATCGGTCCAGTCGATGGGACCATCGCGGATGTCGAAGAGGGTATGTTCGGCGCCTTCAGCGATGTACAGCGCCGCCGAAGAAGAGAAACGCGCGTCGTGCGCCGCTACCGCTTCAGGTCCAATGGCGTTCAACTCTGGTTCACTATCCGCCACAATGACGATGATCGGCGCTTCGATGCGCACAACATCGCTGGCGTTGAGCAGACTTGAGAGCAGCGCGACGCCGCGCGGCGCCTGCGTCTGAGCATACTCCGCGAACCGCGTTGCAAGATGCTGCGTGCCAATGCTCTGGGCAACGATAAAGACCTGGCAGCGATCGATGCCCGGTTGCGCAACTGCTGCGCGATAGGCTGCTAGCGCGTCATCGCTCTCGCAGCATCCATACACCCCGCCGCTCGCACCGGTCCCGCGCTTGTCGAAGCGGAATACAGCATACCCAGCGCGCAGCAGAATCTCCGCCAGATAGCCGTAAGAGTCGCGCGGCACAGGACCAGAGTGATGAATGATGAACGCCAGCGGATGCGGTCCCGCGCCCGGCGGAAGATCGAGTTCCCCTGCCAGTTCGGCATCGCCGCTGACGAAGCGCACCTCGCGGCGCTCGGCGGCGATGCCATCGAGTCGTGGCGTCGGCAGCGCATCGGTAAGGAGGGGTGTTGGTTGTGCCGCAACGTCGCCAGACTCCGGCGAACCCCGTCCGGTTCCCACACATCCCACCAGCAGAGCGCTGAAAAGCGCAATGGCGATCAAACCGGATTGGAGCTGGCAGCGTGGCATCATTTGAGCTGCGGGCTAATGAAGATAAAATAGTTTGGTACTGTCGCGGCGCTGCGGGCTGAAGCCCTGGCTGAGATCGTGCAAGCCCCTGCGGGGCTTCAATGTCCTGAGCAAGGGCTTTAGCCCGCTGCTCAAAGAACATGCGACCTGGCGGCACAGGTTTACAGATTTATTTCTTAATCCGCATAAGCACTCGATGGCAGTACAGGGTTATTCGAATACTCCCCACTCCCCGCCCGAACCTGGTACAACACATACGTCCCACTCCGCGCCACCTGAATATAGTGACGTTCCAGCTCAGGCGTATTGTACACGCCAGTATAACTGCCGAAGCCGCCAACCACCACATACTCAGGTCGATCGGCATACCAGTCGTAGCGCACCGGATCGCCTCCGAGCCAGGTGTGCCGCACCGCCTGATCGAGCGTCGGTTGGGGTGGATAGAGGTAGCGGTGGTCAGTCAATACACCCAGTTCCGGCTCCCAGGTGGCGATGATGGCTGTTTCCGGCACATTGGCATCCAGATATGCGGCAAACCGCTGTGCGCTGTCGTCGGGTGTGAAGACAACGCGCGCCGTCAGTGCAATCGGCAGCGCGATGATGACAATCAGGTAGATGGCGGCAATTGTTGCTGCCGCCGGCAACACGCGGCGCAGCCAGCCGATGGCATCGAATGCCAGCCGCGCGACGGTCAGCGCACTCAGCGCAACCGCCGGAAAGGCGTAACGGGGCCAGCCGAGGGATACACCAACGAACCATGCCAGCCAGAGGCCAATGATCAGCGCCAGCAGCGCTTCGCTCAACCCCTGTGACGTGCGGCGGCGCGCGCGCCAGATGGTGTACGCCAGCGCCGGCACAACCAGACCGCCGAACAGATCGGGGCGCAACAGGTAATATCCGGCGCGCAGGGTCGAATGCAGGTTGAAGACGAAAATCGCCCCTCCGGCAGCCTGCCGGGTTTGCTGAAGGTTCTCGATGAATGTGCCAGGACCGAGTAGCGCGAACTGAACCACCGTCCAGAGCGCAAAACACCCAACTGCAACGACCGGCGGAACCAGGCGCAGTGTCCAGGTTCCAGCCCGGTAGTAGCGCCAGTCGAGCAGCGCGATTAACGCCAGCGCCAGCGGAAGAATCAGCACAAACTGATTTTTCGTCACCAGCGCCAGACCGAACCCCAGCCCCGCCAGGACGCTCCACGTCCAGTGTGTGCGTCGCATCGCCGGTTGCGCCGCGGCCTTCAGCGCCGCCAGCCATGCCAGCATCCCCAGAAACACGAACGCAACGCCAGGCGCCTCGCCGAGCACCTGCCGTCCATACTCGATCAACCCCTCATAATTGACCGTGCGCGACGCCAGCAGGAGCGCCAGGGCAATCAGCGCCGTCCAGCGATCATACAGACGCCGTGCAAGCGCGTACCCAGCAACAAGCGCAATGGCGAAATAGATCACAATCACCAGTCGCCCTTGCGTCAGACCAACGCCGAACACCTGGTAGACCGCCGCAACCGGCAGCATAATCGTCGGACCGATGCCAATCGTGGGTCCGTGATAGCGAAACTCGACGCCGCCATCAGGCGTGGCGCTGATATCGGCATATTTGCCGTACTGTACCAGCGTCTTCGGCACGTGCAGGTGCGACCCCTCATCGAACCAGGTGCGTGGCGCGTATGGCAGATTGATCGTCGCCAGCAGCGCCGCCAAGACAAACAACGTCGCCACAAGAATCCGGTAGACGATGATGGTCATCGGCGTTGTCTGAAGGTGTGGAGCGCTGTGCGCTTCTGGGTGGATCATGTTGGAATACTCCTGCCTACAGCCACGGGCGCCTACAGGGGGATGCCCCTACGCTGCGCGCCCTCGCCGATGGAGGGGCAGGCCCCCGTGCCTGCCCACCAAGGACGTCCCTGCGCTGCCCCGCCACGGGCGCCCACAAGGGGCGCCCCTACGCTGCCCTGCCGAGGGCGCCCCTACGCTGAACCCACCGTGGGCGCCAATGCGCTGAACCCACCGTGGGCGCCAATGCTCACAGTTCTCAGTTCTCGGTTCTCAGTTCCCGGCTCTCAACCCAACGCTTTTCTGCCTGAAACGACGGCTTCTCCATCGAATGGAAGAGCATGACCATCCCCATCAACACGACCAGCGCCAGCGGCGTCAGGCTCGCCCAGCCGCTAAGGTCCAGCGCCATGCCCAGGTTGCGCGCCACGTTGCCCGTCGCCAGTTCCGGCAGCGAGTAGTCCAGCAATGGGTTCGGCTGGTACTGCGGGAAACTCTGCCCGCCAATCGTCTGCGCCCATACATTCAGGAACGACCAGACACCAGTAATGCCCGGCACAACGCACGCCCACCATTGCGCTCCCCACGTTGCAACGAATGCCCCGATGCCGAACGCCAGAAACGGCAGCATCGGAACCAGGTAGCGCGGTCCGACGCCAAAACCGCCGCTCCACATCACCGACGACCCGTTGAACAGCAGGAAACTGACGACCGCCCAGGCGCAGACCGCCAGTTCACGACGGTGCATTCCGCTGCGCCACCAGGCGACGAACCCCGCTAGTCCGATCAGCAACACCGGCGCCAGCAGAAAGAGACCGCGGTGCACGCCGAAGGAGATTCCCCACAGCGCCTCGCGGTTCGGACCGGCAAGGCTCATAAAACCGGACTGATGTTCCGCCTGCCACAACTCCGAATATTTGTAACCGACCGGCATCACTGTGCCAAAGATCGCGTAGTTGTATGCCATCATCAGCGCCAGCGGCGGCACGCCCGCCAGCGCCGCACCCGCGATCCAGCGCCGGTCTGGCAGCGCCGCCAGCAGATACAACCCGACACCCGCAATAATCAGCGCCGCCGGATACTCAGTAATCAGCGTCCATCCCAGGAACACGCCGATGAGCAGCGACCAGCGCGGCGACACGCGGCGCTGCCCGATGAGAAACGCGATCCAGAACGAGGCAAACAACAACGTCGCCACCTGCTGATGCCCCATGAACGCATTCGAATAGGGGAAAGCCGGCGTTGCCAGTCCATAGATCAGCGTGATGACCACGCGCCAGCCAGCCGCAAGATTGAACAGTTCGAGAAAGCGATAGAGCACAACGCCGAGCAGTGCCGAGGGAACAGCAACCGTCACGAACGACGCGATCATCAGCACCAGCGCGAAGTAAACCTTCTCCGTCGCCAGACCGCTCCCATCGGGTTGCAGCGTCTCGCCAAACGCCGCCGACGAACCGGCTCGCTCGATGATCTGCTGAACCGGCGCCGTCTGGAGTATCGGGCGAACGGCGGCGTACACCGGAACGGCAAGGAACGACGTGCCCGGCGCTTTGTCGCTGTAGTAGTGCCCGTTGTACTTCGCATAATCGCCGGTATTGGCAACAAACCGGTCGATCTGGAAGGAACCGTCATCCACAATCGCCAGCGTCAGGTTCAGCCGCGAGTTCTGATTCCAGTCCGCCCAGCGTGGCGGAAAATAGGCGTAGCATGCCAGCAGAATCAGGAAAAGCAGGATTTCAACCCGGAACCGGGAGATGATGCTCATAGTATGCTATCCATTCGGCAGATGTGCCGCTGTTACGCGGTAAATCGTCGTATCGCCTTCAGAAAACGCCACCGTCAGATAGCGCCCAACCGCAGGATCAAGCGCGGCAGTCGCCTGGTCGCGCTCACGAACGACAATGTATGTCACCCCATATGAAGACAGAATCTCCTGACGGCGCGCATCGGAAACGATGGGATCAAACACCTCGCGCACCATCGCCTTTTTGCCGAAGAAATCGAGGGTGCCTGCCCAGTGCGCCAGGAATGCACGGGCATCGGAGCGCACCGGCACGTGCTGCCCATACTCGAGATCTGCCAGCACCACATCCCCGGCAGTAGTGTGCGCCTCAAGCCACACCAGCGACTCCGCCTCGCCGCGTGTCAGATAGTAGGGCGCTTCGAGACGGCGGAAATCAACAAACCGCCAGACGACGAGGTACACATTTGTCGCAACTATCAATGTAAAGAGAAGGGCGAGCGCCGGTTGTAGCAACAGAGAGCGGCGCTGCTGCAACCAGGGAATAACGCGAGTTGCCAGCGCCGCAGCCGCCAGGATAGCAATTGGCATCTGCCAGCCGAGTAGCAGGTGGATCTGAAACTTGACCGGCAGATACGCCAGCACAAAGTGAAGCACAAACCAGACGGCAACGAGCACTTCCGCATCACTCCGGCTTTGCAAAGCGCGAGGGCGAAAGTGGAGCAGCGCAAGCAGGAAAGGGACCCCCAGCAGGATCGGCAACTCCCACGGCGGCGGCGTCCAGGCGCCGGCATTGTCGAACTGGCTCAATTTTTTGCCCCAGGTGGGGTCGAGAAGCACCAGCGCCGACAGATACGCGGCAGCCGGCGCGGAGAGCGCGAAAATAATCAGACCGCAGCGAAACAGAAACGCCGGGAAGCGCCGGTCACGCAGCCAGACAAGCAGACCAAACGATCCCATGACGGCATAGATTGTGATCAGGTCATAGGCATGCTGCAACCCCAGAATCGCCCCCAGAACGCCGCACGCCACAGCGTAGCGGTAGCGTCCTGTACGCATAGCCTGAAGCAAGAGCGCCATCATTGCGACAATCAACGCCAGCGCCATACCGAAATGCGGAAACGCCGTTATGATCCAAAAGGTGTTGGCTTCAGCAGTGTAGATGTTGAACGGAAACGGCGCTTCGGGCAGACGGTAGACGTATTTGACGATCACCCAGATAAACCCGAGACCGCCGCCAAAGATAAAGATCAGGTACGCCAGCCGTCGTTGCTGTGCATCGGCAACCGCCAGACTCAGGAAGGCATACCCTGCTGCCAATACCGCTACTGCCGCCACAAGCCGCAGCCCCGACCAGAGCGCAGCGTACTCAAGTCCGGTCAACGCCCCGATACGCCCCACCGCCCACCAGAGCAGATTGAAAAACGCGGGAGCGTTCGGTTCCGGCGTCAGCCGATTTGGCGCCAGCGGCTCATGCGCCAGGTCGCGCATCCAGGCGAAGTACTGCGCGTGGTCCGGCATGTTGTACACGATCCCGACAAACTGATACTCTGAAGTTGCAAACAGATACCCCGCCAAAACAGGCAGCGAACTGAATATCAGCGCCAGCGCCCATACCAGGATCATAAATACACGCTCATGCGAGCGCGCCGCCGGTGTTGCAATGTCTGCCGATGCTGCTGAGGTGGTGACCGCCATAGGATCGTCTTCCCTGTGCCTGCTGGTTCACTCAAAAACGCTATTTGGACGGATATACCGTAGCACGTCGGGATGACGGCAATCTGTATTGCAGTGGATAGTGAGTGATAATTCTGTAACTTATGCTAACTTACGATCAGTCAGACAAAATGTTCGCGCGCTCGTTGTGCACGGCGCAGCGGTCAATGCGCACCGTCAGGCGTATCGTGGACGCAGACTGCGCCCTGGCATTAGCAGCCCTGGCGGGGCTTCCACTTGCAGTGCGCCCCGTCGCACTGCGTCCTCAGCGAGGGCTTTCGCCCGCAGCGCCCCAGCGTCCCGCTGCACACCCCGGCAGTATGATACAAATGACCGCGTATTAGTTTACGTCTGCATATCAGTCGGCAGCGCGATGCACATTGAGATGAAGTCTGGCCAGCGTGCATTTTTCAAAGATGCTCTAATTGGGCGAAGGGTGGAGTGTTCCACACCTCGAAACGAGTGAGAGGCGGGTTGCGTCGCCAACAGCATGGAGGGGCAGCGATCAGATCGCCTGGTGCAATAACAATCGCCCGCTCCCGCCCTACCTGCGTCGCCTCCATCGGCGCAACGCATAAACGCCGACGACGATGCTGATCGGCGGCAGCAGCGCTAGCGCCAGCACCGGCAGCGCCGCCGTTTCCCAGCGGGGAGGACCGTCGATCGGCGGCGCTGTCACTGCATCCGCAGGAAGAGGAGTGGGAGTGGGAGGGATCGGAGTGGCGGTTGGCGCAGCAGTTGGCATTGCCGTCGGAACTGGCGTGAACAATGGCAATGGCGCCGTTTCGGGAAGATCGATCTGGCGTGAGCTGTACCAGATACGGTAGCGGTCGCGTTCGTCTGCTGCCATGCCATCCGCTCTGCGCGTGTACCAGACGGCGTGAAGTTTATTGCCGTTCGATACGGCAATAACGGGCCATTCTGGGTAGAACTCATTTGCCGAAACGATTTCGGGCAGGCTCCAGCGCGAACCATTCCATACCAGGTGCAGCACCATCGACGGCATAGCGCCGGGAACGATGCCGGACATCGTCGTCGGATAGCCAACGACCAGCAGATGGACGTTCCCTTCGCCGTCGGTGGCCATCGAGTACTGGTCGAGATCATTCCCGCGGGTATCACGGGCAACGACGCCGGGCAGCGCCTCTGGCCGACTCCAGGTATCGCCGCCGTCGCGCGAATACTGGTAGTAGATCGTTCCCTTCAGTGTGCGATACACTACAATCGGATTATCGCCGGCCGCAATGCCGATGGTTGTCTGCTGCACAGCATCATCAGGAACGGTGAAATAGACTGGCGGTCGCCACGTTTCGCCGCGATCATCCGAACGACGGTAGACGCCCTGTTTGGGTAACCCCAAACCGACATACCAGTCCTTCCCCTGATCCCAGACCACGTGAACTCGATCGCGACCGTCAACTTTCACCTGCGGTCGGTTGTCGCCATAGGGCGAGTTCGACAGGTTGACCGGTTCCGACCAACTCTTGCCCCCGGTATCGGAATAGCGGTAGAACAGATTGGCGCAGTTTGGACACTCCGGGCGCGGTTTTCCCGGTTCATCAGGAACTCCCTGCGACCAGAACGCATGCAAGCGCGCCAGGCTATCGACCCCCAGCGCCACATAGTAGCCGCTGGCGCCGACCGTGCGCGGCTCACTCCACGCCGCCGCCGTCCACGCGCGATCCCAGGGAACGCTGACGTGCCGGATTACCGTGCCCATGCGCAGTAACACGTGCAATTTTCCGTCACGGCTCATGACAATACTGTTACGAACGGTATATCCGCCAATAGCCGTCTGCACCACATCATTGAATGGCGACCAGGCGCCATCGCGCAACTCGCGGTACATCAAAAGATCGATGCTCCCTTCATTGCCGGCCGTAGTTGCGATGCCGCTGTACCACACAATATGCACGCTGCCCGTCGGACCAATCGCCATGCTTGGAAACCAGGAGGAGCCATAACGCACTTCTTTCTGGCCCGAGGAAAGCGGTGCAGGCGTCACCTGTGCCGGCATTTCCGCCGAGACCGGCGGCGACACCTCGAACGGCGTCGTCCAGCGGCTGCGCTGTGCCAATGCAGGCGCCGACGGCTGCGCCAGACTGATCACGCAAAGCAAGCCCACCAGTAATGTTGCCAGGGGTTTCATATGTTGCTGCTTACCGTCTCGGTTGCTCGTTGACGCTCGATCATATGCCGCAGACTAATCAAGAATCCGACGAAAAACCAGCTATAGACGGTGTACTTGAAGCCGGTAATCGTCTGATTGTATGCAAACGGCAGAATCCAGTCGCCAAAGAACATGGAAGCCTGCGCGCCGATCCAGCCGCTCACGACAGTCAACGCTGCGGTCTTCAGAAAACCGGGCGGCGCATCATGGTACAGCCGCAGCCCTTCGCGCGTGCTCGCAATGGCGAACCAGAGCCAGATAACGGACCCGACTACGCCAAACTGGGCAATAATATCGAGGTAGTTATTGTGCGTCGAGCGTGCATCGTGAGGGTAGTACGTCATGTAGTAGGGCGCATATCCTGCAGGACCGGTGCCAAAGAGCCAGTGATCGCCAACCACACGCAGATTGATCTCCCACATGCCTACCCGACCATCCGCGCCTTCGTTCAATTCCTCTTCAATCATCTGATAAAAAAAGTCCTGCTGCACATAGACGAGCACGACCGCTGCGATGACGAGCACCAGGAACCAGCGCCATGACCGAATAAATGTTGCTGCAAATATGGCAATAACTGTCGGAGTCCACCCGGATTTCCAGAGCAGATTGACCAGCATAGTCTGATAGAGGTTAGCGATAATGAGCGCCAGGAGTAGTGCTCTCCAGCGCCAATCGATTCCTGGATGAGCGATCAGCAAAGTATACGCTGGAATAACGGTCCACAATCCCCATAAACCACGGTCAGCCAGAATGCCATGCTCGATTTTTAAGATCTGAAAGATAGTCATGAGCGACCCAAGCACCAAAAAGCATCCGATGAAGTATTTGATGTAACCTTCATTCTGCAGAAAATTGCCGATCAACAGAGCAACGCCAATCGAAACCGAATAGGTAATAAGGGACGCCAATTGAACGTTGATAAAGTTTGAAAAAATACCCATCCGCAGGATCGGGTCACGCCATACAATCCCCCAGATCAACGATATAGCACATGCTACGCAAAACGCTAGCATTGGACGATTGATCGGCGATGGCGACAGAGTCCAGTTCTTGCGCATCGCCATCGATGTGATCCATATGCCGCAGAGCGCCATTGCGAGAACCAGAGAAACAGGTATTCTGGTATATGTTCCGGTCGGTATATCAAGGGGGATCGCCATTGCTGCAATCGGCAAGAGCAGAATCATCAACCTGAAGCGCCGGCTGATGAAGAACAATGCCGGTATTGCTGCTATCGGACCGAAGATCGCCAATGCGACAAGCTTCCGATCTGCGCCGATAACATACCCCGCCGCCAGGCTCAACCCGATGACGCCAAAGAGGGCGCTGGCGATCAAGAACCAACGCGAGGCAAGGATGGACTGCCCCCGTGCTCTGTCGCTTTTCAGTCCAGGCGCCTGCCGGTCAAATATCACGTGCATATCGGTTCACAGAAAATAAGGTCCTATCCGAATAATAGCCGGATATTATTCTGAATGAGTCGCCACTGCTGGACTATGCGTGGCGCAAGCGCTGCGAGGCAATCCTGCCGCCTGATACGCCTCGCGCAGCGATGACAACGCCTGATTATTCCGATAGGCGCAACGTCCCATGTTTCACATCGTATGGTTGCCCGTTAGAGCGCCTGACAACGAAAGAGGCCCAATCCTGACACTGTCAGGCGACATGGAAGGCGCTGACCCTCTTCCGACCGGCAGAGCACTGCTGATACACGGCAACCGTCTCACGAGCGCAACGCTGCCAGGAGAAACTTGCCGCGCGTTGCAAGCCGCGCGCCATCAATGCATCACGCAGCGCCGCATCGTTGAGCACCCGTTCCATTGCCTGAGCAATGCTCGACGGACTTTCAGCGTCGATTAGCAGCGCTGCATCGCCGGCAACTTCAGGAATTGACGAATTGTTGGCGGCTACAACCGGCGCGCCACACGCCATTGCCTCCAGGATCGGTAGACCAAAACCCTCGTATCGTGATGGAAAGACGAACAGTGCAGCAGCATTGTACAGGGAGACCAGATCGTCACTCGAGACGTGTTGCAGGAAGCGTAATCGCCCTTCAATACCATGTGCGCGCGCTTCCTCCAGGATTGACCCCGCCAGTAATGGATGCGTCCAGACAATAGCAAGATCATGACTTGCCCGTAATCGCTCCGGTAAAAGCGCATAAGCGTGCAGTAATGTTGAGATGTTTTTCCGCGGGTCGGCGGAGCCAAGCGCCAGAATAAAACCTTCGCTCAGACCAAAACGTTGTCGCACGGCATCGATTGCAACTGATCGATCAATGAAGCGGTAGCCAGGCGCTGCCGCTTCATAGGTGACAAACACGCGATGTGCAGGAATGCCAAGATGCTGCACAATCGCTGCGCGCGCATCGCAAGACACAGTGATGACAGCACGTGCCCGTCTGGCTGCCATCTTGGGTACATACTGGTAATACAGATCCATCAGGGATCGTCTGACTCGTTGCTGCTGCCGGGTGAAACGATGGGGAAACATCCAGATCGTGTCGTGAATTGTCACAACCAGCGGGCAGGGCGCATTCACCGGCGCTGTCAGGCAGAGTGCGTGGAGCACGTCGATCCGGTCGCGTCTGGCTTGCATCGCCAGACCGATTTGCTCACGCCAGGGCATGCCGATGAACGGCGCCGTTCCTGGCACGACCCGCACGGTTGCATTAGGCGCCGGTGGTGTGATCATCTCTGCGATAGGCGGACGATCAACATACAGGATATACTCATTGTCGGGATCGACTTCCAGCAATGCGCGAATCAACTGCTCGGTGTATGTCTTGAAACCGCCTGGCTGCGGATGGGTCAGAAAACGCGCATCTATTCCGATCCTCATAACCGTTATCCCTTCAGTGCAGGTGTGGGACGCTCAACGCCCGGGTAAGAAGACGAAGATCGTGATATGCCTCGGCTCGTCCGCTTATCTTCTCGACCAATGCCTTTCCGTGCAGTACAAGACGCAACGTCAGGCTCAAAACATACGCCTGACGCCGACCATAATGCTTGGTGTAGAAGCGTATCTTGCTGCGGTAGAGCTCCGCCTTCATACGCGCACTTGCCTTTTTGCTACTCTGCCCGCCAAGATGCACGATGGTCGCTTTCGGCAGATAGCAGATCTCCCAACCGGCTCTGCGCACTCTGAAACACCAGTCGGTCTCCTCAGAATACATGAAGTACCCCTCGTCAAGAACGCCAACCTGTTCGATGACCTCACGACGGATCATCAGCGCCGCGCCGCCGACCCAGTCAACCGAGTACGCTGCACTTCCATCACGGGTGCAATACGGTTTGCGTGACCGAATATTGCGCCCCAGCAGTTCCGACCAGAACGACGGAAAGGCGGACCATGAAGGTTGAAGTGTGCCATCAGCGTTGAGCAAGCAGGCGCCGACGACGCCAACCCGATGATGGACATCCAGAAATCGGGCCATATGCTCGAGCGCCTGCGCGTGAACAATGGTGTCGCTGTTGAGCAGCAGAACATAATCGCCCCGCGAAGCCTCTATAGCCTGATTATTCGCTGCCGCAAACCCCCGATTCTCTGCGTTTTCAATGACCTGAACATACGGATAGCGCTCACGCACCGCAGCAACACTGCCATCACTTGAAGCGTTGTCAACTACCCAGACATCGTAAGACCGCGAAGGCGGATGTGCAGCGATTGAGTCGAGGCAATCGAGCAGAATGGCACGCGTATTCCAGTTGACGATAATAATCGACATTGTGTTCATATCAGGCGTTCCTGATGTGTTCGAGTCCTGGTGCAACGACCTGGCGGCGCTTTGCAACCTCATGGATCAGGTCGTTCATCCGCTCGCCAATAACGCGCCAGTCGTACATATCCGCAACGCGGCGGCGGCCCTCAATCGCCAGACGTGTGCGCAACTCTGGTTGCTCCAGCAGCCGCAGCGTCGCCGTAGCAAACGACTCTGGAGTATCGGCAACCAGCACGTGGCGGTCATGTTCAAGCGCCAATCCCTCGATCCCCTTTGAGGTCGAAACTACCGGCGTGCCAAGCGCCAGCGCTTCCAGCACCTTAAGGCGGGTGCCGCTGCCTTCACGCAATGGCACGACCTCACACCACGAGCGCGCAACTTCGGCGCGCACATCAGGAACAAACCCTACCACATCCACGCCTTCGAGCGATGGGAATGCAGCGAGGTGTTCCGGCCCGGCGCGTCCGGTAATACGCAGCCGAACACCTGGTCGTTCATGACGTATCCGCGGAAAGATGTCTCGCAGAAAGTAGTGCATTGCGTCTAGATTAGCGCTGTAGGTGAGTGAACCCGGATAGATAAGCGTGTCCGGTTGTGGCGCGCTCCAATTGCTGCGATCTTCGCCGACGTCGGCGCCGTTCGGTATCAATGCCAAGAGGGTGTGTGCAGACGCCAGACGACGCACCAACCTCAGCTCTGCTTCCGAGACGACACTACAGGCATCAAAAGAGCGCAAGAGATAACGAACATATGCGCATTGCTTGTACCACGTCAACCATGCGCGCAGCTTCCCGCTTGGGGAAGGCGCTCGATGCCAGGCAGACAGTCCAACCAGCTCCGGGTCATCAAGGACGCGCACTACGCCAGGAATAGAGGATGCATAGACAGCGGTCGCCAGTTCGATTGACAGAACGACGTCCGGCTTTAGCATTGCTGTTCGTTCTTTCACCAGGGCGCTAAACTGCGGACTCCATCGAACACGCACCGATGCCGGTTGGACACGCCACAAACTGGCAACGACATCTCGATGACGTGGGTTCACCTGCGGCGCCGATAGCGCCATTGCCGATGCGCATATTTGATCGATTTCCTGGCGTTGAGGAGCGCCGATGCCGTCATGGACGAGCGCGATGAGATGGATTTCATGGTTGCGCGCAAGTGCGCGCAGCAGATGGCGAATCCGCAATTTGATGCCATTGTCCGCCGGCTCGGGCCACCAGGATGTGAGTGCCAGGATGCGCATTGTCGTCACCTCAGCGACTCGCTTTTACCGCCGCAGATGCGCAATACGTCATCTGCGCCGCCTGCTCGTAACTCTCCAGGATCCGCTGCGCGGTCTTGCGCCAGCTGAACTGCGCCGCGTGCGCCAGCCCACGTTCGCGCAATTGCGCCGCTTCTGATGGATCGGTCAGCACCCTTTCCAGATAGCGGGCAAGCGTGGCGTCATCCTCGGCGTCCATCACCAGCGCCGCGCCACCGGCGACTTCCGGCAATGGACCGCGATCCGAGACGATGACCGGCGCGCCGCAGATCATCGCTTCAAGCACCGGGATGCCAAACCCCTCGAACCAGGACGGGAACACGAAGACGTCCGCCATACTGTACAGCGCAACCAGATCGGCGCGCGGCGGGTTGATCAGCAGCAACGCATGGTCGCGTTCGACCGCCTCGAACACCACCGGCAGCGGCGTTGGATGGCGTGAGAAGAAGACGATCCGGTGACTCTCGCGCACTGAGTGCGGCAGTCGCCGCCAGGCGCGCACCAGCACGCCGGGGTTCTTTAGCGCGTCGGCCAGCACAAAACGTCCTGCGATCCCGTGGCGCTGACGCACAGCGTCGAGCGTTGTACGATCCTCAATCCGTCGCATATCCGGCGTCGGTGCGTGCGGGATGGGGATGATCCGCTGTGGATCGAAACGACAGTAGCGCAGAATATCCTGCCTGGCATACTGCGAAACGGTCAGCAGCAGGTCGGCGTCGCGCAGCATTAACCGCGACCCGATGTACAGGTAGACGGTCATCGCCATTGAACGCAGCGTGCGTCGAGAACCGGAACTGAAAAGCGTCTCGCGCAGCGGCATAATGGTCAGCGCATCGTGGAGAGTCACAATGGTGCGCGCGCCGGGGACGCGAAATCCGTAGTTCGCCGGGTAGTGCGCCACATCGAGATGGTCGCGCGTCATGGCGCGCCGCAGCCCAACATAGTCCAGGTAGACGCTGGAATGCGGACCGCGGTACGGCAATAATCGCAGCGTGACGTTTGACGGCAAATCAGTCAATTCAAACGGACGTTTGACGTCTGCATACAGGAAGACGTGGTGATCGGCAGCGATCATGCACAGTTCTGCAACGAAGTGTTTGATATAGGTATGGACCCCGCCCACCAGTCCGTGGGAGAGATAGCGCACGTCGATGCCGATCCTCATGGTTGGCTCCTACTGTCCGATGACCACATCGCCTTCGTTCAGACCTCGGAGGATTTCCACCCGGTCTGGCGTCGTCAGGCCCGTCTCGATATCCACCCGTTCGGGGCGGTCGCCGCGCTGCACCAGCACATAACTGCGCGAATCGGCGCGAATGGCTTTCGGCGGCAGCCAGAGCACGTTTTCTCGCCGCGCCAGCACGGCGGTCACGACTGCCACGTCACCGGAGACCAGTTTCAGATCAGCCGGCTCATAGGCGATATGGTAGCCGCTCAATGCGCCATTCGACCCGCCGCCAGGAATGCCGGTCACTGTTCCCTGGTAGATGGCACCAGGGTAGCGCGCAAAGGTCATCGATACCGGCTGCCCGACCACGAGAGGGGCTGAACTGCTCGTCACTAGCACCTCCAGAGCGTCGGCGGCGACCGATGGGTCCAGCGCAATGAATGCCAGTTCTCCGGCGCGCATGACAGAGCCAGGGGCGATGTTGACCGCCAGGATTTGCCCGTCGAACCCGGCGACCAGTTTGAGCGCCTCGATCTGGCGCTGGATGTCCTCCACGCCTTTCTTTGCTTCCTCGACTGCCCGTTCGAGCGTTGGATCGACCTGAATGGCGCTGCGCGCCTGTTCGACAGCCAGTTCTGCCAGCGCAACATTGCGCCGCGCTTCCGCTACTCTCAGCGGATCAGGACCTCTGAGCAGTTCGTCGAGCGCCGCCTGTGCGATAGCAACCTGAGCTTCCGCGGCCTGGACGGCGGCAATCTCGTTGTTGCGCGCGGTGTCGTACTCGATCTGGAGCCGTGCGACTTCTTCTTCGGCTGCGCGCAGCGCATCGCCGGCGCGGGCGAGACGCTCCTGTGCGCTGTTGTTGGTTTTATCCTGTTCTGCGGCATATGAAGCGGCGCTGAACTCCGACTGCGCAGCGATCAGACGCTTCTGCGCCTGCTGGAGCGCAAGTTCTGCGCGGGTCTTTACTGCGGACGCATCATTGCGCGCCCGGTCACGGGCTGCCTCTGCCTGCTGAACTGCTGCGCGCGCCGCCGCAACTCTGGCAGGATCGGGAGGAGTGAGCAATTGTGCCAGCGTGGCGCGCGCCGCTTCCAGATCGATCTCGGCGCGCCGCAGCGGGAAGCGCAACTCGCCAAGCGCGCGCTCGAGTTGCCGCCGCGCCTGCGCGTACTGCTGCTTCGCCTGCGCTAGACGATCACCAAGTTCGCCAGGGTCCAGCTCCGCCAGCACCTGACCTTTGGTGATTTCGGTGTTGGGCGTCACATAGACCGCTTTGACCACCCCATCGACCGCAAAGGAGAGTTCGCGTTCACCGACAGCAGCGACCCGTCCCTGCAATTCGACGCTACGCTCGATCGTGCCGCGCTGGACAGTATACGTCGTCCACGGCGCACGTGTCGGCGTCGGGATTGTGGTGGGTGCAGGGGTTGCCGTCGCCGGAGGCGGCGTCCAGGTTTCGGGGGTCGGAGGCGCCGATGCAATCGACCCACAAGCAGAGAGGATGATGCTCCCAATCAGGGTAATGCCAGCAATTATCTTTCGCATAACCGCGCTCTCCTTCCACGGATGCCACGCCTGTATCGCTGACAGGCAAGCCTGAAAAGACTATAGCACGCAGCGGTGACGGCGCTCTAAATGGGGAGGGGGAGTGATTGACGATATTGTCATTGTGAGATCAGGTGGATCTTACCGCTCCGGTCACGCCTGTTCTTCTGAACCGCAGAGCCACAGAGGGCACGGAGAGGAGCAACACATGCACCATTCGCTCGCACATCTGCCACGTGTGCGCCTGCTGGTTGGAACCACAGAGCCGCAGAGGATGCAGAGAGGGTCATATGTGCGCCTTTCACCTGCGCACCTGTTCTTCTGAATCATGGGGCTACTGAGGTGACTGTTTACGCTCTACAAAGGGCGTCCACAGGGGGGCGCCCCTACGCCGCGCCACAACCCCACGGGCGCCCCTACGCACTGCCGCGCCCCCACGGGGGCGCCCATCCGGGAGCGCCCCTACGCCTCACATTTCGAGACGTTGCAGTGCCATGTTAGCGCCGTCGCGTTCAACGACCACCCGCAACCCCTCTCGCCTCGCCCCGCTCGCCTCGCCCCTCGCCCCTCTCCCCTCTTACCTCTCGCCTGAATGAAATGTTGTTAATCTCACGTCATCTCCCACCTGCCGAACCGTCCGCGCCAGAAATCGATCCAGGCGTGGCGCATCCCGGTGCGTCCCGAACGGGTGCGCCATTTCGGGCGAATCACCAGGCTGAGGTACGTGCGCAGGTCTTGCAGCAGGAGCACATCGAGCCATGTGCGGAGCGGCGCGCCGGTTGCACGCAGGAAGAGGAGGCGATTGCGGGTCATGTAGTATGCCAGATACTCTTTGTCGAAGCGCGCATTGAGCGGAATCTTGTGCAGGACGCGCGATTGCGGTACATGCAGAATGCGGAACCCGGCGCGTCGGATGCGCACGCACCATTCGGTTTCCTCAAAATACATGAAGAACCGCTCATCGAGCAACCCGGCGCGCTCCAGCGCCGCGCGCTTGACCAGCAGCGCGCATCCGGTCACGAAATCAACCTCGGCTGGCTCACGGTACTGCCCGATATCGACTTCATTCGTGCGCATGACAGCGACGCCGCGCTTCCAGTCGATCATCCCGCCAGCCGACCAGATCAGGTCGGGGCGTTCGTAGTAGGTGATCGTCGGTCCCACGGCGCCAACCGTCGGATCCGACTCGGCGACCTCGACCAGGCGCGTCAGGAAATCCGGCGCGACTTCGGTATCGTTGTTGAGCAGCAGGGCATAGTCGTACCCGTGGCGCAGCGCATAGCGCAGCCCGACATTATTGCCGGCGGCAAAACCGAGGTTGGCGCCGTTCTCGATAACCGTGACCTGCGGAAACCGCGCGCGCACCGCCTCCGGCGTGCCATCGCTCGAGGCATTATCGAGCGCCAGAATATCGAACGACGGATACTCGACGCGCTGCAACGACTCCAGGCATGCCAGCGTGTCGGCGACGCCGTTGTAGCAGAGGATGAGGATCAGGACGCGAGGAGACATCTCATCATTCCTACCGCAAAATCGACGCGAAGAGGCAAATGCTTGCCATCAACCCTACCCGCCTTTGCGACTTCACACCCTTGCGTCAACATTTTTGGCGAAAATAATCCGCTATAGCCCGGTCCAGCTCGCGCAGGCAGGTTACAATGCAGACCGCGAGCATGTTTCAAAGTCTATGAACAGCACGTCGGGCGATGGCATCATTGTACATCGCAAGCATCTGAACCATCTCATCATCAATGCTACATGGTCGCTGAATGCCGGATCGCAGCTGCGGCAGCAGATCGGGTTCATCGATCAGGCGCTGCAAGACGCGCGCCAGGTCGGTGGCGTCGTTGAAACGAAAGTGCAGACCATCGACGCTATCGCGCACCAACTCCGCCATACCGCCAATGTCGGCAGTCACCACCGGCGTTCCCGCCGCGTGCGCTTCCAGAATCGCCAGTGGCGAGTTTTCGTACCATGTCGATGGAACTACCGCTACATCAAACCCGGCAAGAGTTGCTGGAACAGCAGTGTTTTCAATTCTTCCGTGGAAATGGATGCGCGAGTCCTTCCCCGCCACACGGCGCAGCCGGGTGACATACGCCGGGTTTGCAGTCAGTCCGCCGTAGATGTGCAACTCGATACGTTTGGAGCGCGCCTGTAACTGCCGAAACGCAGCGATGAGCAGATGGACTCCTTTGTGCGGCGCGATCTGCCCAATAAAACCAAGCCGCAGCGCGTCACGCTCACCGTGACGCTGAATGCCGGAAAATGGCGCCAGGTCGAGACCAAGACGCAAGACGTGCAGGCGATCTGGCGGCGCGTAAGCGCGCACCTGATCCGCCAGGAAATGCGAAGGAGCAATGACTTCATCCGGCAACGCCAGTGCGCGGAGCAGCGCTTCGCGACGCGCTGCAATGTACTCACGTCCCGGATCGAAGCCAGCGCGTCGCAACATGTTCCCAAACATGCCGCCGGTCGCCCGCTCCGGCAGGCGGAAGCGACGCCGATCAAGATGCAGACACCAGGCGCATTCGGCGGGATCATCAGGAACAGCGCGGCACAGCGCGCCATCGCCGCGCAGCAGAGTCCAGCGCGGACAGATGAACCAGTAATCGTGCAGCGTCAGCACCGTCGGCACACCAGCAGCGACAGCGGCGCGCAGCGGCGCAACACCCATCAGATACCCTGCCTGAAAATGAACCAGATCAGGGCGCGTCTGTTCGAGGTAGCGCGTAAACCATTCGCCGATCAAGGGGTTGTCGTATTCCCAACTGCGCGCTCCCGCTTCCCGGTTGAAATGCAATCGGTGAACCGGAATGCCGTCGAACGTGTCTGATGTCACAGCAAGTGTACCAGGATTCTCATACTCGACCGACTCGACGGCGACGACTTCCACTGTGTGCCCGTAGCGGTGCAGCCAGCGCGCCAGGCGATAAGTATACAACTCGGCGCCGGCAGTGTAGCGCGGCAGAAAATGATGGACCGGCAGAACAATATTCATTGCTGCTCCAGATATCTCACGAATGTCCTTCCGCCGGCGCGCGCCGCGCCGCAAGGAATCCGCGCACAAACGCCGCCTCGTCCGGTCCGACAACCCGCATCGCCAGCAGCAACCCGCCGTAGAGCGCGCCACCGAGCGCGATTGTCGCCAGGACCGGCAGGCTGCGCGTCAGATAGACCAGCGCCGCCATTGCGATGACTGCCAGCGCAGAGCGCAGAAAGGCGCTCCACTTCATCCGCCCCAACAGGTCGCGCACCAGCCAGACATACTGCACAACCAGCACTGCTTCGGTAATGACCGTGATCACCGCTGCCGCCAGTACGCCGTAGACGGGAATGAAGATCAGGTTGGCAACGACATTGATGCTGCTGCTGACGATGATCGACCGCGCCACCAACGCCTCGCGCCCGGCGATGACCACCACGTAGCCGAGAAATTCGGAAAGGAACATCAGCGGCAGCACCCAGACCAGGATGGCAAACAACGGCGCTGCGGGCGCATAATCGGCGCCGAACAGCAACCCGATCAACGGCGCAGCAACCATGAAGCCGCCAACGGCAATCGGCAGCGCCACCAGCATCAGGTAGCGCAACACCCGTTCGTACACCAGCGGCAATGTCTCCGGCGCTGTCGCCGACTGCCGTGATAGCGACGGGTACAAGGCGGTGTTGAGCACATTCGACAGGGTGACGAGGGAGAAGATCAGATTGTATGCCGCATTGTAATGCCCGGTGACCGTATCGCCGCTGTAGATGTTGAGCAGCACCGTGTCGAAGCGGTACGAAATGCCGAGCGTCAGACCGATGACGCCAAAAGGAAACGCGGCGCGCAGCAACGGCAGCCAGCGCCGCCAGGTGACGCGACCGGGGCGAACGCCAAGACGCAGCACGGCGCGCACCGCCAGCGCCGTCATCAGCGTAACGCCGATCATGGTTGCGATGATCAGACCATAGTACCCGAACCCAAACCAGAGCGCCAGACCGCCAATCGTGACAAACGCAAGTTGATTGATAACCTGCATCCCCGATACCAGATCGAGCCGCTCATACCCTGACAACACCGCTTCGCTGCTGCCGTGAACCGCATAGACCAGGACGGTCAACGAGTTGATCGCAATCGCGCCGATCATCAGCAGCGGTCGCCCCGTCAGGATGGCGGCGCTGACCACCAGGATACCGGCAATTACCGACAGGATCAGGCGCAGGGTCAGAACATCAGCGTACAGCGCCTGAATGCGCTCCTTGCCGTCGGGTTGATCGCGCAGGCGCGCCACCTCGCGCACGGTGTACGGGCTAAGCCCCAGGTCGGCAATGAACAGAAACACGCTGCCAAATCCAAGCACGGCGGCATACTGTCCAAAATCGGTCGCCCCCAGATTGCGGATGATCAGCACTGAAAAGGCGAACGAGAGCAACTTCATCGTAATATGCGCCGCCATGCCGAACGCAGAGTTGCGCAGGACGGTTGTAGCAAGTCGGTGCATCATACTGAAAAAACCTATGCGTAAGCCTCGTCGGAGCGCCGGACAGCGTGACATGCCGCCTTTTCAACCAGCGCCGCTACCCGGTCGAGCCACTGATCGAGCGAATGGTTGCTCACAATCCACTCGCGCGCTCTGCGCCCCATCCGAACAATGCGCTGCGGATCGTTCCACAAAGTCTCAATCGCCTCCGCCATCCCCCGGTCATCGCCAGGCTCAACAAGCACGCCTGTTTCGTCTTCGATAAGATATTCGCTCAATCCAGGACGACGGGTTGCCACAACCGGCTTTCCCATCGCCTGTGCCGCCTGCACCGACGTGCACCCCGCGCTCCACTGGGTCGATGCCTGGATGGGTACGACGATAAACCGACTCTCTTCGTAACACTGCCGCAGAACACTGGGGTGAACGAACGGTTGCGGGGTGACGTTCAGCGGAAGTATTTCCTGCTCATGACCGCCGCGCCACGTCACCCACGTGCTGCCCACTCGCAAATGGCAGGAAATGTGCGGCAGTCGCCGCATAGCGCGAATGAGCGTTGGATAGTCACGGTGCGACAGCCCCAGACTCTGGATAAACGCCTCACGACCGGTTGACGGCTGCGATGGCTTATAGAAATCAACATCGACGGGCGTATGGAGCGCAACCACACGCTGATTGTCAAGACCGAGCGCCTTTCGCATCCCCTCAGCCTCGGCGCGACTGATCGCTGCAATAACATCCCAGCGCTGCTGCAACTTCAACGCCCTGATCAGGCGCAACTTTTGCCGGGACATGCCATGGTGAAAGATGACCATGTGGCGGATGCGCCGATCAAGCAGGAGCGCCAGCGGAATCCCTACGCGCTCGGAAAGACTCACCACCACATCGTAGCCGCTGCGTTTCGCCAGACGCGCCACCGCCATTGCCTGTTGCACATCAAAGCGGGACAGATCCTCAAACCGCCGCACCAATCGGTTTGAACGGAGCGCATTGTAGTCGTGATGCGCTGTCCCAAAGCGCTGCGCCAATTCCAGGTAATCCATGCGGTGATGCCGACCGGCGCGCACCTCGTCGCTGAGACCCGGCGGCGTTGTGTTGGTAGCAACGACAAGCACGCGCATACATCACCTCCCTACCTTGAGTCTAAGCAAAACCCTGATCACCTTGAGATCGCCGATCACGCCTCCACACTACACAATACAACGCTATGCCGCCTTGCGCACCGCAATGGCTGCTGGAAGGACAGGACGGGTATGGCAAGCATCGTATAAACCGTCAATGTGCCAGAATCGGTAAGCATGATCTGGTGTAAACGAACGGAGGTCCCGCGAAAATGGCAGTCGCACTGGAATCTCCTCAGACGGCAACAGGGGTGCAATATCCTGCTCGAGATGGCTCACCTCAAAGCACTGATTCGCGCTGCGAGCCACGTGCGCCATGCCGTTGCGAACTGCCCGTTGTGCTCGAATCTTGCGTATCACGCCACGTCCAATCTCGGCAAAGTTTCTCTGTTTTGCCAGCGCTAGCGTTCGTCGAACATAGCGACTTAGGGGACTATGCTGCTGGCCAGCCTCAGGCGGAGCGTAATCAACTGTCAACACCAGAATGCCGCCTGGCTTCAGGATGCGAAGCAATTCCATTACTGCCCGTTGATCAGACCCAGCCGGAATATGTTCAAGCACGGAGATGCACGAGATAGCATCAAAGGTCGCGTCGGCAAACGTCGTCCGCGTTAAGTCCTGACAACTGAACGCAACTCGACTTACGTAAATGCGCCCGGTGTCCAATCTGCGCAGATGATCGATAAGCTGGGAGTCAACGTCGCAAGCATCAGTCTGTATCCCCCTGACCGCGATAACATGGCACAGTGGCGTCACGCCACATCCTGCGTCCAGGTAGCGATCTCCAGGCTCCAGGCATTCGAGCAGCACGTCAAGAGCGAAAGAGTATTCCAGCTTGCGAAAGGGCCAGCGGCATACCTGAAGGTACTGAGGTATCTCAGTAATATGCGCAGGCACGCTGCCGTCGTGTACTGCCGCTTCCAGTTGACGCAACATCGGCTCGAAATACTGGTCGAAGAGAAACGATTTTACGGTGACATCTTCACCATCATCAGCATATAAAACGTACATAAAAGACCCCTCACATTGTCAGGCAGCAGCCTCTGTTCAACTGCCTGAACCCTACAAATACCGCAACACACTCTCCGGATACCGCTTCCGCAACGCGCGGTAGACTCCGCACAGTGGAATCAGCGCCAGCATACCGAGCGCCCACAGCGCATAGCCGTACACAATACCCGGCAGCGCCGGGGCGTCGATGGTGAAGAACGCCCGCGCCAGCACGTGATACACGACAATATGCATCACATAGAAGAAGAGCGACGTTTGCCCGATCAGGGTCAGCACGCGCAACAGACCGGTTTCAATTCCCTTTGGGAAGGCGATCAGCGCAGCGAAGATCAACGCCGCAATTCCCAGTTTGAACGCCAGATAACTGAGGCTCGGCGGCGCTTTGCTCATCACCAGAAACTGCAGCAGCGGATCACCGGCGCGGTACGATCCCAGGTCGCCATAGCCGCCGATCAGCCGCAGCGCCAGCCACAGCGCCAGCAACCCCGCGCCGATCCCCAGCCAGGTGCGCGGCTGCCGCAGCGCCGGTCGGCTCAGATTTCGCCCCAGCACAAACCCCAGCCACATCACCGGACCCCACCCCAGCAGCGGGAACCCGACCGGCGGCTGCGTCTCGTAGCTGTAGGTCAGGAACAGCGCCTGCGCCAGACTCTGCGGCGCGCCTGCTTCGAGTTGCGGTCGCAGCGCTTCGATAATTCCCTGATGCGCCAGCAGCGTCCCAACGGCAACCGCCAGGATCACGCGCGCCGGCAACAGGCGCAAGGCTGACAGGACAATCATGCCCAGTCCCATCGCCGTCAGCACGTGGATGTACGGCATCTTCCCCAGCCACAGCCAGGCGCAGATCGTCAGGTCGAGCGCCATAATGACGCCGGCGCGCGCCAGGATGAAGCGGCTCACCGCCCAACTCGACGCGCCTTTGCGCACGCGCGACTGTTCGAGCAGCGCCAGGCTGACACCTGCAAGACAGAAGAAGATCGGCGACGCCAGCGTGGTAAGCAACCCGGAGAGCCAGTAGGGCGGGCTTTGGAGATAGACCGCCTGCCCGCCATACGACTCCGCCTGCATCCCGACGCCGATGAAAAATGCGGCGTGAGTCAACGCCATGAGCGCCAGCGCCACGCCGCGCAGCGCGTCGATCGCGGTGATGCGGCTGAGCGCTGTCGTTTGCGCAGCAACGCTGGTTTGTGAGAGGATCCCCGCTGTTGCATGTGTCGCCATCAACTGACCCTTCGTGATGCCGGTGTGCCGCTGAAGCGCACTATTGCGAACAACGGACTTTGAGGACTTGTCGCTTTGCGAGAAGCATTCCAACGAGGTCGTTCGGTCCGTGCCACGAATGGCGCTTTCTCTGTCTGCTACGGATCATCACGCACCCCTATGAAGTGATGATGAAGTTCCCCGACGCCGGATAATGACAATTCTGCAAGTCGAAGGGTGAGGTTCCGCGCCGCGCCAATCAATGCTGCTGACTTTGTGAGAACTTGCAGAGCAATCGACCAAAACCTCGACAATCACGCCTGCACCTCTGAAGCGGCTGGCGCCAGCTTCGACAGGCTCAGCCATCACGGGTTGAGTCTGTCTGAGCCGACGCCAATCACAAGACGGTCATCGTGTGTAAGATTGTTCAATGCCTATGACGCCCCGCTGCCCGTCAGGCTGCCGCTCATCCAGCGGATGTGGTTCGTTCCGATCTTCCACAGGTGCCCCAGCGTCTCGCGGTTGCTCGCCGCCTTGAGGAAGGTCATGATCGGTCCGGGGCGCAGCGACCACTCGCGCGCGGCGCGCTTCGCCCAGTACTCCAGGTCCTTCGAGCTCAGGTGCGGGTAGTTCAGCACCGTGTGGTTGTACATGTCGTAATCTTCCCAGCGGTCCATCTGAATCCAGCCGTTCTCGACCGCTTCGTAGTAGAAGGGGGTGCCGGGGTACGGCGTGGCAATGTGGAACAGGGCGATGTCCAGCGGCAGCCGCTTCGACAGCGTAATCGTCTGCTGGATGGTCTCGACCGTCTCGCCGGGCAACCCGATGATGAAGTAGCCCCAGTTCTTGATGCCCACCTTGCGGCTCGCGGCAATCGTCTCCTCGATGCGCTTGACCGTCGTGCCCTTGCGGGCGCGCTTCAGCACCGCCTCGCTGCCGCTCTCCAGACCCCAGGCGATCATGAAGCACCCGGCTTTCTTCATCAGCGCCAGTTCCTCGGCGTCCACGAAGTCAACACGGCTGTTGCACGACCACTGGAGTTTGATGCCGTCCTTGATGATCGCATTGCACAGGTCGTAGACGAACTCTTTCTTGACGGTGAACAGGTCGGCCTCGAAGTGGATGTGGTGCATGCCCATCTCTTTGAGCATGTACATCTCTTCGAGCACGTGCTGCGGGCTGCGGTGACGCACACTCGCCTGGTAGGTCACGTGCTTGATGCAGTAGCGGCAGCCGGCCGGACACCCGCGGCTCGTCAGCACGAACGTGTACGGTCCACCGACAATCGGAACCTTGTACTTTTTCCAGGGTAGCATGTGGTGCAACGGCAGCGGCAGGCTATCCAGGTTCTCGATGAACGGACGGTCAGGATTGATCTGGACTTCGCCGTGCTCGTTGCGGAAGGCGATGCCGCGCGTTTCGCGCAGCGCGCGCGCGATAACCTGCGGATACACTCCCAGGAAACGGCCACGGGTCGTCAGGTACGACGCATCCGGGAACGGCAATTTGCGCCATGGCGACGTCAGATCGGGATTGCCGACCGGCACAGTCTCGGTGGCCCTCTCGAGTTCCACCTGGCGGTCGACCGTCTGAATAACATCGAGAATGGTCATTTCCGGCTCGCCGCGGATCACGATATCGAGCGTCGGGTACGATTCGAGCGTCTCGCGGCTCATCGGCGTGACGTGCGTACCGATCGCCATGGTAATCGTACCGACCGCTTTGCCGATGAAGGTGGTGCGCATGTCGTTGGTAAGCGTCGGCGCAGTGGCGTGGATGATCATGTAGCGCGGCTTGTGTTTATACATGTAGCGCTCGAAATCTTCCCACGACATTTCGAGGCCGATGGCATCGACCACATCGACGGTATAGCCCGCCTGCTGTACGACTGCGCCAATCTGCGCCAGCGCCGTCTGCGGCCAGATGATGCCGTCGCGGGTGCGGCGCCCCACGCGCGCAATGTCGCGCAGGAACAGGTCGCCATCGGGCGATGGCGGATTAAGCACCAGCACGTCGAGCCGCGGCTGTTTCTCACGCGGCATCTCCACAAACTTGATTTCACCGGCGCGCTCATCGGCGCGGGCGGGAGCGACCAGTTTGATGCCCTGCTTCTTGTCACCGGGCGCAATGTGCTTCCCGTTCGTCGCGTTTGTCTCGTTCTCCGACATATGACGTTCTTCCTCCCACGTGGGCAGCGCGCTCATGGCGTCGGGGGTCGCGGGGTCTGCCGCCGCGAGGTGCCCCTGCTCAGATCGCGCTGAACTGATACTGCATCATCAGCATAATCGTGCGCCGTGAATGTCTGCTGACAGGATGGTTGAAGGGAGGTTACAGAGGTGACATATTTGAGGCGAGAGGTGCGAGGCGAGAGGTGCGAGGCGAGAGGTGCGAGGCGAGAGGTGCGAGGCGAGAGGTGCGAGGCGAGAGGTGCGAGGCGAGAGGTGCGAGGCGAAAGGTGCGAGGCGAGAGGTGCGAGGCGAGAGGTGCGAGGCGAGAGGTGCGAGGCGAGAGGTGCGAGGCGAGAGGTGCGAGGCGAGAGGTGCGAGGCGAGAGGTGCGAGGCGAGAGGTGCGAGGCGAGAGGTGCGAGGCGAGAGGT
>NZ_JBYNRX010000048.1:0-12894 GCF_057785375.1 Roseiflexus sp. | reverse complement strand
GGCGGGCATCTATGCGGCATTCGGCGTGACGCTGATGCTCTCGTTGTTGGCGCTTGGCGCCTCGCTGGCGCGCATCCGGTTGTTCCAGGCGGTGAAATTGGGGGATGTGAACTGAGAGGTGAGAGGCGAGAGGTGAGAGGCAAGTGGGGCGGAGGTGTGGAAGGGTTATCCGGCAGTAACCTTTTGCCTTGAAGACACATCATAAAAAAGAGTGGTGAGTTGGTTCCCGGTTCTCAGTTCTTGGTTCTCAGTTCTCGATTCTTCAACGGAGCATACGACATGAAACGTTTCTTCCTCCTCCTGCTCATGACGGCAACATTCGCGCTGGCTTCCTGCGCCGGCGCGCCTGCGGCGTCTATGCCTGCCGCACCGAATACAGCCCAATCGAGCGCCATCGATGTTGCGAACCTGTCGCTCAACGTCAATGTCGCCACGGTGCGCGCGATTATGGGGCGCGATGATGTGGTGCTGCTCGATGTGCGCGAGCCGGAGGAATACGCCGCCGGGCACATTCCTGGCGTGCAGCTCATCCCGATGGGAACGATTCCCGCTCGCCTGAGCGACATCCCAACCGACAAAACGGTGATTGTCACGTGTCGTAGCGGCAACCGGAGCGGGCAGATCACCGACTTTCTGCGGCGCAATGGATTCACCCGCGTCCACAACATGCAGGGCGGGATTCTCGCCTGGCAACGCGCCGGGTATCCTGTCGAGCGGTGACGGTCACGCTGAACGCGCGGCTGCCAGCGATTGAAATCACCCCTGAAGGGCCTGCAGCCGATCGTCCGCGCAGGCGGATGGGAACGGAGCGGGTGGGCTGGACCCGCCCGAGCACCAACAGGGAAGCATGAATGGTTATGGGCGGGCGCTCGTCACTCACACAAAGGCGCAGAGGCGTAAATACCTCGCTCATCATTCATCACTTACAGGACTTACGCGGTCCCCTCATGGACGAGCCGTGTGATGGCTCTTTTTGCCTTCGGCAGAGCGGTACTTATCTTCTTTTGTGGTAGGGTGCGGCGGCAATGCCGCCGCACCCTACCACCTTGATGCGAGCACCACGCTGCCTCAGGCTCTGGCGAAGCCAGAAAATGCGCCACCGCGTAACTCGTATCACTTACTAGTGCGACGCACGCGCCCCGGCGGACTTGCGATACAATGCAGTATCAGAAAGGACAGACAATGATCGGGGTTCTATGAGCGAATCGCTGCTCATAACCAAAATCGCCCGACCCGCCCCCCATTATCGTTTCATTCCCCGCCAGCGCCTTACCCCACGGTTGCGCCATCTCATCGATGTTCCGGTGACGCTCGTCAGCGCCCCGGCAGGCTTCGGCAAAACAACGGCGATGCAGGAGACACTGCACGCGCTCCAAAAGGAGCACGGAACGGCGTTCGCGTGGCTCACCCTCGACATCTACGACAACGACCCGGTTCAGTTCTGGCGGTACGTGGCGCTGGCGCTGCACACCGCCCTCCCCGATTGCGCCGCCGCAATGATCGAGTCGCTTGCCGGACCGCAACCCGCGCCGGTCCGTCCGCTGCTCGCCGTGACGCTCAACGAAATCGCAGCGCAGTCACAGCGTCTGGCGCTCGTCCTGGACGATTACCACCTGGTCGAGCCGTCTGCCATTCACGACGACCTGACCTTTCTGGTCGAGCATGCGCCGTCGAATCTGCACATTGTGTTCATCACGCGCACCGATCCGCCGCTGCCGCTCCACCATTGGCGCGCACAGGGAAAGTTGCTCGAAGTGCGCGCAGCCGATCTGCGGTTCGATCAGGACGAGGCGACGGCGCTGCTCAACGGCATCATGCGCCTGGGGTTGAGTGAAGAAGACACCACGATCCTGCTCGACCAGACCGAGGGGTGGCCCGCTGGATTGTACCTGGCCGGGCTGGCGTTGCGCGAGGAGAGCGCGGCGCCATCGCTGACGCGGCACGACCGGATTGCGCGACTGGCGCAGAGCAACCGCTTCATTATCGACTACCTGACCGAAGAGACGCTTGCGCAGCAACCGGCGGAGATTCGCACCTTTCTACTCCGCATCTCCATCCTGGATCGGTTCTGCGGCTCACTCTGCGACGCAGTAGCAGAAATGACCGGCAGCGCCGCACTGCTCGAAACGCTGGCGCAGGGTCATCTGTTCATCATCCGGTTGGGATTGCCTGCGCCGGACGGTGAACCCTGGTTTCGCTTCCACCAGTTGTTTGGCGATCTGCTGTGCGGGCAGGCGCGTCGCACATTCCCCGAAGACATCGATGTCCTGTACCGGCGCGCGGCAGCCTGGCATGCAGCGCATGGCGACATCGAGCAGGCTGTTGAATATGCGTTTGCCGGGCGCGACTTCGCACGCGCGGCGCAGTTGATCGAGCGCTCTGCCAGCACGCTGGTGATGGAAGGACGGGCAGCGCTCCTTGAGCGCTGGTTGAACCTGTTGCCCGATGCATGGCGGCAGACGTTGCCCCGCACCGGTGTCGCCTTTGCGTGGGCATTGATCCTGCGCGGACGCTACAGCGAGGTTGCGCCATACCTCGCCCAGGCGGAAGCGTCCATTCCGCCGGATAATCCTGCACTGCACGGAGAACTGCACGCCGCGCGCGCCGTTCTCGCCGAAACGCAGGGACGGGTGGCTGAGGCGCTCGCGCATGCCCGGCGGGCGCTCGATCTTGCTCCTGCCGACCATCTCATTGCGCAGGCAGTGGCGCACACGGCAATTGCCGGTGCGCTACGCGCGTCTGGCGACGTGGACGACGCTATTGCGGCGTATGAACATGCTGTGCCGCTATGTCAGGCGGCGCGGCTGCCACTACCGGCGCTCCTCGGGCGCGCCCACCTCGGTTTGCTCTACCTGACGCAGGGACGGCTTCGCAGCGCCGAAGCCGCCCTTCAACCAGCGTTGCAGTCAGCAGTTTTCATCCCGGCTGCCAGTCCTGTGTTCATCGCGTATAGCGCCGTCCTGATCGAGCGCAACCGGCTGGACGAAGCGCAACGCTACTTGCAGCACGCCCTGGACCTTGCGCAGCAGAGCGGGCATACCGCTGCACTGGCGCAGTGCCACCTTCACCTGGCACGGTTACGGCGCGCACAGGGCGATCTGGCGGGGGCGCAAATTGCGCTCGATGCCGCTGCGACGTTTGTGGCTCAGGGAGTTCCGGCGTGGATCGAGCCAATGCTCCTTGCAGAACGAGTGTACCTGTATCTCGAGCAGGGCGCAGCGACAAAAGCCCGGCATGTCCTTGCAAGTCGCGGTACGGTGGTTGAGTCGACCGCCGGCAATATCCGCGAGGATCTGCCACTGGCGCGGGCGCGCCTGCTGTTGCGCCAGGGACGCAATGCCGACGCCTGCGCGCTACTGGACGATATTATCGTATCTGCCGGGCAATCCGGTCGCCAGGGGCGGATGATCGAAGCGTTGATCCTGCGTGCGCTGGCATGTGACGCATTGAACGACGAAGCCGCAGCCCTTGATCATCTCCAACGCGCTCTGAGCATAGCAGAGCCGGAAGGATACGTGCGCGTCTTTCTCGATGGGGGTGCGCGTCTGGCGCAATTGCTCCATCGTATCGGAAGCGACTATACGAATCGTCTGCTAGAAGCATTCCCGTCTTCAGTGCGCAAGCGTGCGATTGATCGTCCAGGACTGCCGGAACCGCTGACCAACCGTGAGCGTGATGTGCTACGATTGATGGCGCACGGATTGACCTACCGGCAGATCGCTGACGAACTCGTTGTGAGCGTCAATACGGTACGCTACCACATCAAGAGCCTCTACAGCAAACTCCAGGTCAACAGCCGCATGCTGGCGCTTGCCCGCGCGCGTGAATTGCGCCTTCTCGAAGTTCAACGTTCAACGGAATAACCTCTCTCATAAACGGCGGCGCATCGACATCCGGCATCTCATCGAACTCGCGCGCCGCCAGATGCCCGGCGAAGACCGCCTGCGCGATGATGTGCGGCGCGTCGGCATCGCCGATGACCCGCAGGGTGCGAAGACGACCCTCAGCGCGCGCCTGCGCCAGGTCGATCGCCAATTCGTCGCGTGGCGCGCGATCGGCGACGATCACCACCGCCTCACACGTCAGGTCGGTTGCGCGATTTGTGGCGATGTCATACACCGTTACAGCGCCGGCGTGAATCGCGCTGAGTGCGCTGCGCGTGTGGATGCCAACGTCAAGGTCGCGCAGACGGCGCTCGATGCGCTCCTGTTCAAGCGTGAACTGTGACCAGTGCGACACCAGCGGCGCCGACGTGCACAGAGCGACGCTGCATCCCCGACGCGCCAGCAATTCTGCCAGCACACCCCCCATGTAGTAGTGATCGTCATCGTAGATCACAACACAACCTTCCGGCAGGCGTCCATCCATAATGTCATCGGGGGTGAAAACGTGCGGCAGATCGCATCCGGGGAGAGGATGATGCACGGTGCGCCCCACGCCGTCGCGTCGCCAGGTGGCGCCGGTGGCAACAATCACATGCGCATACCCGCTCTCCAGAACATCGGCAGCGGTCATGGGATTCCCCGGCAGCACCTGGACATTCGGCATACGCGCGATCTGAGTCAACCGCCAGTCGATCACACGCCGCCATTCGCTCAAACCGGGCAGCCGCGCCTCGCGCGCCACCCGCCCGCCCGGTTCACGCCGCGCCTCGACCAGCGCGACCCGATAGCCGCGCTGACCGAGCGCTCTGGCGCACTCCAAACCGGCCGGACCGGCGCCGACAACCAGGATTTCTGCATCGCTGCGCTTTGGAGCAATCGTTTCAGGATGCCATCCGCGTCGCCATTCTTCTCCCATCGTTGGATTCTGAGTGCAGCGGATCGGCACGCACTTGTTGTCGCTGGAGACGCAAACGTTGCACCCGATGCACTCACGAATGTCTTCGACGCGCCCTTCCCGAATCTTGCGCGGCAGAAAGGGATCGGCAATCGAAGGGCGCGCAGCGCCGATAAAGTCGAGCATACCACGCTGCACCGCCGAAACCATCGACTCCGGCGAGGTGTAGCGCCCCACGCCCACCACCGGTTTGCTCGTCAGTCGCTTGACAAAAGCGATGTACGGTTCCTGGAACCCTTCCTTCTCGAAGCGCGACGACGCCGAGTCATTGCTCCACGCGGAAATGTTGACATCCCACAGATCGGGAAGTTCCGCCAGCATCGCAACGATCTCATACGCCTCCCCCTGACAGGTGAGACCTTCATCGCCGAGCAATTCATCGACAGCCATGCGCACCGCAACCGCGCAGCGATCGCCGACGGCCTCTTTCGTCTCTTCGATCAATTCGCGGAAGAGGCGCACACGGTTGGTCAGGCTGCCGCCATACTCATCGGTACGGTCGTTGAAGCGGCGCAGCAGAAAGTGCATCGCCAGGCTCAAGCCATGCCCGGCATAGCAGTAGACGATGTCGAAACCGGCGCGTTTGGCGCGTAGCGCCGCCTTCCGATGCCAGCGGCGCAGGTTTTGAATATCCTCGCGGTCCATCCGGCGGCACTGTCCCGGCTCGAAGCCCGTGCCCCCCATCAATCCAATCGAGCGGGGACCGAGCGATGTGGCGCGTGAGTAATAATTGAGCGCGTCGTGGCCATTGTGGGTCAGTTCGATCCCCGCGAGCGCGCCGTGGCGATGCACAGCCTCCGCCATCAGCGCCAGCGCCGGAATGTCATCGTCGCTCCACAGACGCCCCTCGAAGAACGGCGTCAGATCGCTCGAATGATGGATTTCGACCTCTTCGGTGCAAACGACGCCCCAGCCGCCCTCGGCTTTGACGCGGCGCATCTCTGCCAGCGCGCGCGGCATGCGATACCCCATGCCGTTGCAATGCGGAACCTGGTAGAAACGGTTCGGCGCGGTCACCGGTCCAATTCGCACCGGCTCAAAGAGAATATCGTACATATGCGCATGGCTTGTCATAGAACACGGCTCAACGCGGATGCAGACGAAGCGGTTCTCGGTTCTTAGTTCTTGGTTCTCAGTCCTCAGTTCTCAGTTCTTACCCCCTCACCACTGCCAGCGCCAGCCCGTCATGCCCCTTGCTCCCGACGGTCTGCAAGATCGTCGCCGTGACGCGCGGGTCGGCGGCGAGCGCTTCGTTGAAGCGGCGTACACCCTGCAACCCGGCATCGTCGCTTGTAGCGTCGAGCACATCGCCGCAACGGATGACGTTATCGACGACAATCAGGCTACCGGGGCGCGCCAGACGCACCGACCAATCGAAATAGGCTGTCAGATTGACCTTATCGGCATCGATAAAGATCAGGTCGAATGGTCCTGCGTCCTCTGCGGCAAGCTGCGGCAGAGTGTCGAGCGCCGCGCCCAGGCGCACCTCCACCCGGTCGGCAAGACCGGCGCGCGCGATGTTGGCGCGCGCCACATCAGCATGCTTCGGATCAAACTCCAGCGTGATCAATCTTCCATCGGCAGGCAACGCGCGCGCCATCGAGATCGCGCTGTATCCCGCCAGCATCCCGATCTCCAGAATCTTCCGGGCGTTGCAAGCCAGCGCCAGGACGTGCAGCAACCGTGCCTGAACTGGCGAGACATTGATCTGCGGCATCCCGGCGTCGCGCGTTGCGTGCAGCACCGCATCGAGCGTCGGGTCCGACGGAAACAGACCGATGATGTAGTCATCGATGGCAGCCCACTGATCGTGCATTGTGTCCTCCTGATGAGGCGATAAACCAGACGTTGACCTCTCGCCTCTCACCTCTCACCTCTCGCCTCTCACCTCTCACCTCTCACCTCTCACCCCTCGCCTCTCGCCTCTCACCTCTCGCCTCTCACCCCTCGCCTCTCGCCTCTCACCTCTCACCTCTCACCTCTCGCCTCTCGCCTCTCACCTCTCACCTCTCACCTCTCGCCTCTCGCCTCTCGCCTCTCACAGCGCCCCGGGCGCAGGGATGGCATTCGCGCGAGTGATAATGGCGTAGAGCGCAGCGGAAGGACGCATCCGCCGCTCACCGGTACGCTCGTTAAGGGCATACAGCCCAAAGCGCAACCCCCATCCCTCCGCCCACTCAAAATTGTCCACCAGCGACCAGATAAAGACGCCGCGCACATCGATGCCCTCCTGGATCGCGCGATGCACCGACTCCAGGTGATTGAGCAGGAAACGCGGGCGCTGATTGTCATCCGCGTCCGGCAGCCCGGTTTCGGTCACATAGATCGGCAGTTTCAACCAGCGGTAGACTCGCTTGAGCGCGCGGTACAGACCGTTGGGGTAGATTTCGCCGAAAGCGCCCTCCATGCCCGCATCGCTCTGCTCGAGGTGCGGCGGCGTGAAGCGGCGAATGAACAGATGGTACGGCCGGCGCAGGTCGAAGGCGATATGATCGCGGCTGTAGTAGTTCAGCCCGAAGAAATCGGATGTATCGCGCAGCCGCCGCAACACCAATCCATTGACCAGATAATCGTACATCACCGTCATCAAAACATCGTGACCGGCGGGCGAGGCGGGATCGAGAACCCGTTTATGATGCACAATGCCGACGCGATGCGCCGGATGCTGTTTGTGGACCATCTGCGCCGCCAATTCGTGCCCACGCATCAAATTGGCGAAGACCCGCAGCGCCTGCACGATATTGCGCCGTCCGGGGGGCCAGACGCCCTGGAGATAACTCAACGCGGCATAGACCGTCGGTTCGTTGACGGTGCACCAGAGATTGCAGAGATCGCCCAGTTCTTCAACCGCATACGCGACGAACTGCGCAAATCGCTTTGGGGTCGCCGGGTTCAACCAGGCGCCCTGCGCTTCAATCCAGAGCGGATTGGTGAAATGGTGGAGCGTAATCATCGGCGTCATCCCGCGCCCGACGATGCCGCCGACGATTTCACGGTAGCGACGGATTGCGTGGCGGTCGAACCGTCCCTCTTCCGGCTCGATACGGCTCCACTCGATGGACATGCGATGAGCATTCGTGCCGAGTTTCGCGGCGCGATCCAGGTCGCCTTCCGCATCGCGCCACCAACCGCAAGCATCGCCGGACACGTCGCCGTGCCAGCAGCGCCCCTGCTGCTCCCAAACCCACCACTGGTTGTTGGTGTTCTGCCCTTCGACCTGATGCGCGCTGGCGGCGGTTCCCCACAAAAACCCCGGTGGAAAGCGAAGCGGTTCGGGAAGGCGCGCGTGCGAGCGGGTGTGTGGAGAAAGACCGATATCGTACTGGACCGTCATATGTCTGGTGTGCCATCCTTGCTGTTTTTCTTTCCAGCAGTATACCACCAGAAAGGCAATGTGTGACGGATTGACGGCGATTGAGCAAGGCGGAGTCAGGTGGTCTCATCGGCGCACCTCTCTTCGTCGGTTGGCGCGGCGTTTCCGGTGTCGAGGGCTGCGGCGCTCTGGTCGCCTTGCAAAACAAGCATTTTCAAGTAATCGTATTGATAGCCACGTTAAAAAGGACGCCGGTACGTGAGAGGCGCCGCCTCACCCAACGCCCTCTGCTCCCCTCGTGAGCGAAGGGGGGCAGGGGGGTGAGGGGGAGAAGGGAAACGAGAACCGTCTGCTGCCTCCCCCACCCCCTGCCCCTCCCCCATAGAGGGGCAGGGGAGCAGTGTTCCCCCCTCTCCCCTGGTGGGAGCGGGGGGCAAGGGGGAGAAGGGAAACGAGAACCGTCTGCGGTCTCCCCCACCCCCTGCCCCTCCCCCATAGAGGGGGAGGGGAGCAGTGTTCCCCTCTCCCCTGGTGGGAGAGGGGGGCAGGGGGGTGAGGGGGAGAAGGGAAACGAGAACAGTCTGCTGTCTCCCCCACCTCCTGTCCCTCCCCCATAGAGGGGCAGGGGAGCAGTGTTCCCCCCTCTCCCCTGGTGGGAGCGGGAGGCAAGGGGGGAAAGGGGCAAAGCATCTGCCCGCCTTATACCTCATCCACCCTGAACACGTGCGCATTGGCGCGCATCAGGTCGTCAACGCTGCGGAATCCCTGGAGCACCAGCGGCGTCCCCAAGCTGCCGAGCGCCACAATCGGACCGGTGACCATGAAGGTGTAGCGTCCGGTGCGCTTCGGGTCGGGGAGGGAACAGTAGCGGGCAAACCCTTCTCTGCCCAGTTCCGTCTCGACATACTCGCGGTCGGCGCCGAGTTTGAACCCCTGCCCGAAGATTTTGACCTGCAACTGCCGGAGGATGGTCTTGTCGAAGTCGTGGAGCGTCTGGGTGATGAACATCCAGCCCACGCCATACTTGCCGGTCATGCGGATGCTCTGCGCCAGCAAGGAGCGGGTGCGCGCGCCGTCGCCAGCGTCGTCGGCGTGTTCCCCTGCGAACAGGTGCGCCTCGTCGAGGAGCACCAGCGCATTCGAGGCGCGCCCGTCCTGAAACGAACGATGGATCACCTGGCGCAGCCGGGTCAGGATTTCGTTCAACAAGAAATATGGCGTCTCGGCGACATTTTCCTGGGCGAACGACAGAATAACAATTGCGCGATCCGCCAGCACCTGCTGGATCACCTGTGACAACGGCTGACGTCCGCCCGGTTCGGTGCGGAAGCGGTGCAGCGTCTCGTGCCACAGACGGCGCAGACGCGCCTCGTCGAGGTGGTAGCGCGCCAGCACGTCGGCGGCGCGCTGCCCTTCCCCCGGTACTGTGCCGGGACGGGTGGCATAGATCACATCGGCGAAACGCGCCAGGTCCTTCACGAGCAGCGGCAGATCGGCGGCTGTCAGATCGCGGATGGGGCGACGCCGACCGGCGGAGTCGGTCAGTTCGGCAAGCATGCCCGCCAGCCGTTCGGCAGCTTCGCGTTCCTTGTTGGCGCCCTTAAACCCCAGGCTATCGAAGAACCCGGCGCGGCGCAGCAATTCGGTAAACGCCTCCGCGCCCTCCATCGCCACATCATCGGTCGTCAGCGCAACCACCTCGCGGCGCTGACGCAGACCGGCGAGCAGGCGACGGATGCTGAAATCAACCCGGTGATCCCCGGCGGCGAAGCGGTCGCGCCCGAACTCACCCTGCGGATCGATGACCAGAATGCCCATCTGCGGATTGGCGGCAAAGCCGGCGAGCAGTTGCGCCGCCAGAATCGACTTGCCGCTGCGCGTCTGCCCAAAGATGCCAAGCATCACCGCCTCGCCAAACCCGCCCTGCTCGGTGGAACCGAAGTGGCGCAGCGTCAGCGGCGCCGGCAACCCATCCCCCGGCGACTGCCCGGCGTAGAAAATCCCCGGCTCGGTATGCACCAGGTCCTGCAAAGTAGCGGCATCCGCCGGGTAAACCAGCGTCCCCGACGGCGGCGGGGTCGAGAGGGTGGTGCGACGCACCACGCGCCCCTGTTCATCGAGCAGAAAGACGCCCAGCGCCGAGAGTTGCGCCGCCGTCAGGTCGCTCTCGCCGGAGAGCGCGGGAAGCGCCCCCTGGCGTTTGATCACCGCGCGGATCACCGGGTCCTCGTGCCAGCGGTTGCGCGTGACGATCCCGCCCATCTGACAGAGCGCGCGTTTGCGGTACACCTTGCCGTTGAACCGTTCGGCGACGTCAAAGACGACCCAGGCGTGGTCGAGCGCGCGGTCGCGCGCGGTTTCGAGGATATCGACGGTGAAGTGGGTGGTGGAGTTGGGGCTGCCGATCACCGCAATCGGCGCGGCGACCGACGGCGTGGCGGTTGAACGCAGGCTGAGCGCCTCCCGGGTTTCGCGAAGCGGGCGCATAGTACTCCGAACACAAATGCTAAACACCTGTTCGCAGTATAGCAGCCTCTGGCGCAGAGATCAAGAGGGAAGCGGCAAGGATTTTCCAGCGAGGAACGAGGCGCGAGAGGCGAGGGTGGAAGGTGGGAAGGTGGAAGGTAGCGGGACGGTGCATCGGCTGCACTGCAACAGTACAAGGCGTTCTGCGCAGGGAGCGAAGATAGAGGGGCGCGGCGGTGCGTCCTGGAGGATTGCCAAAGGGACGCCCAACATTGACATCAAAAGCGCCTCCCCAGTGCATCGCCATCGTTGGAGACTCAGCGTCTCAATGACAGGACGCAGGCTGCACCGAATCTGATGATAGTGCGTGCTATTATCACGCTGCCCACGACGATGCTGCGCGCAGCGACGGCGGCAGGCGACGAACGGCGCTTCTGATGCATTGTCGTCGCTTATAAGCGATCAACCAGAAACCTGGACGGTCAAGGGGACGTAGAGCGGCTGACGTTGGCTTCGACAGGCCCAACCAGCTTCAGTCGCTCGTCGGTCAACACGGGCAATGATTGGGCAACATCTGGTTGATCATTCTACTAGAACGCAACCATCACGATGGACCCGCATGTGCAATACCCGATAACATCCCTGACGCACGGAGGCAATATCATTGGCGCTCACTCCGCTCGAACAACCGTGCATGCCGGTCACACGCCCATGAGCCTCCACTGGCGAGACTGCGCGCTGCCATTGGCGGCGTATCAGCGCCGATCCCACTCCACGCCGGGCATCTCGAAGCCGCCAGAGCACGGATGTGCGCCTACTCATTGACGCGCCGCCGACCTTTGTGCGCGCCAGATCGCACAGCCGTCGCCGCCCCCGACGATTGCGGCGACCGCCAATGCCAGCCCGGACCACCTTGCTGACCTGTGGCATCTTCCTCCGGCGATTGTGCCACGCTGCAAGACCGTGCCGTCGGACCTCATCGCAGCAGTTTCGTTCTACCAAGTGACGTTCAGTCAGACAAGATGTTCGCGCATTCGTTATGCAAGGCGCAACGATCAACATGCACCAGCAGGCATGTCGTGGACGCTGACCGCGCCCTGGCATCAGCAGCCCCGGCGGGGCTTGCACGCATTGTGTGACGATTTCGACAACATTAGCGCGTGTATCATCGACCACATCGCCATACGTAATGTTGGCGGCAATTCGTGCGGGAAGCTGCGCTGGCGTCAACACCAGTGCGCCACGGACATTCATCTGCATCGTCCACACACGACCGGTCGGCGTTTCGGTGACCGAGCCGACCGCTGCGATATCCATCGTTGTCTGATTAGTGCGCTCAAAACGCAGCGCCAGTTCAAAATCATAGCCGTCAGCACGCTCGGTTTTGGTGAAGCGCGTCACGTCCTGTTTCACAATATTGACGGGCCATGCATTCGCGGACATTGGTTACCTCCTTCGCCGCATTCTCACAGATTATCAGGGCTTGACCGTCCAGTTGGCAAGTTCGATCCGGATATTGGCACATGGATGGATCTGAGCCCGCGAGTCTCCAGCTCACGCCTCATCATGGCATCCATTTCCTCAGGCGTGCGCGGTTTGTTTCCCTCGATCGGAACTTCGACATGAAAGGAAACGCTGGCGATATTAAGCGTGACGTAGGCGTCCATCCCGCCGAACTCATCCAGGCGCCGCATCAAGTGCTGTCGTATGCTGCCGCCAGGAACCGGGATATCGATATTGCCGAACGGACTTTTCAGCGTGACATCATCTGCAAAAGGCAATTCCAGAAAATCGCGTATTCGGAGGGCGCTGGAGTCGCCTTTCGATGCCGGTTCGAAGAAAATCCTGAACTCTTCTGGTTTCAGGTCGCGGAATTCGGACATGGTGATACTCCTATGATCTAGAGCCTGTTATGTACTTTCGAGCATAAAGGTAATGAACCGCTTCAGCCACGTGGACCTTGCTGCCCTTGCGGCGTTTATGCCCGTCATCGCCGGCGCGCGCTGCGCCCCCCCTTTCCCCACCCCTGCGGGGGGGGGCAGGGGGGGCGATTGCATCGTGCGCGCGTCAACGATCACCGCGCGCGCCGATCATGGACGAGCGTTGCAACGACCCCAGCCTTCAGCCAGCGCTGGGTTTGCTGATAGACGGTGTACCACGGCGGCGGAGCGTTGGGCATCATGCGCCAGGGCGCTCCCGTGCGATGCGCTGAGCCTGCCGAAGCGCGGACGATCCAGCGCAATCCGTTCAAGACCTCGCGCAGCGCGTGGTTGCGC
>NZ_JBYNRX010000047.1:0-14243 GCF_057785375.1 Roseiflexus sp. | reverse complement strand
CGTGGGGGTAGAGCCGGTTCAAGGCTTGGCGGATGGCACGGTATCGGCGTACGTTGTCGCTCATGATTCCTCCTAGGGCTGGGACTCGCCATGGAGTATACCATAAGTCAACCCCCAGAAAAAAAGTGTACGGTAGTGAATTGCATTCTGATAGAGCGATCAACCAGAACCCGGACATCAAGGACGTGGAGTGGCCGACGTTGGCTGAGCCTGTCGAAGCCAACGTCAGTCGCACGACGGTCAATACGGACAATGATTGGGCCATATCTGGTTGTTCGCTCTATGAGCGCCGGTCTGGAAAGGCTCGTTATACCGATGCGCAGTCATTTGGACAATACTGCTGCTGGTGCACGTTGACTGTTGCGCCTTGCAAACCAGACGATTATCTTGTCTGACCGGGTAGGCGAAGGCATTGCCTTCGCCTACCCGACGAGCTTTTCCGGATAGGCTCTCTTGATCCCCGACGCGGTGCGGTTTATGCTATAATGCGAACATTATCCATGCCGCTTCCACAGCCCGTCACAGCGATCGTAATTCTCCGCGGCAACGGCGTCGCTCGCCTGTGTTGTTTAAGGCAGGATCAGGGAATTGCTTGATATGAGCAGGAACCAACAGCAAGAGTCATTGTTTGCATTGACATAGAGCAGGCAACTGTTCTGTTTGATGACGCGCTTACTGTGAACCATGCATCCTGGACGCACCATGAACAACGGAATAGCAGTTGATTTGCGCAACGTCGTCAAACGCTTCGCAGACGTATGTGCTGTCGATCACGTCTCGATGCAGATCCGTGACGGCGAGTTTTTCTCGATGCTTGGACCCTCCGGCTGCGGCAAAACGACGACCCTGCGCATGATTGCGGGGTTCGAGTTTCCTACTTCAGGCGAAATTTTCCTCCATGGCGCATCGGTCGGAACAACGCCTCCCTTCCGGCGCAATGTCAACACGGTGTTCCAATCGTATGCGCTCTTCCCGCATATGACCGTCGCCGAAAATGTTGCGTTCGGCCTGCGCATGAAGAAGACGCCGCCTGCCGATATTGCGCGGCGGGTGACCAAGGCGCTCGACCTGGTGCGCCTGGGAGATTTCGCTGCACGCCGACCACGGCAGCTTTCCGGCGGTCAGCAGCAGCGCGTGGCATTGGCGCGCGCGCTGGTCAACCATCCTGAGGTGCTGTTGCTCGATGAGCCGCTTGGTGCGCTGGACCTGAAGTTGCGCAAGGAAATGCAACTCGAACTGAAAAGCCTCCAGGAGCGCGTCGGCATTACGTTCATCTATGTGACGCACGATCAGGAAGAGGCGCTGACCATGAGCGACCGCATCGCCGTCATGAACGCCGGCAGGGTCTTGCAGATCGGCACGCCAACCGAAATCTACGAGCGCCCGGTCTGTCGCTTCGTTGCCGACTTCATCGGCGAAACCAACTTTATCGAGGGGAAAGTCGAGTCGGTGGAACCGGGCGGCATTGCGACCATTATTTCGGACGATGCTCTGATCCTGCGCGGTCAGACGATCCGTTCGACTGCTCCCGGAACGCGCGTCACCCTCTCTATCCGTCCTGAGAAAGCCTTCCTGTCGGTGCAACCGCCGCCGGCAGGCACGCCGAATTGTCATCAGGTGCGGGTGGAACGGATCGCCTATATTGGAAGCGACACCCGCATCGACGTGCGATTGGGTGCGCGGCTGTTCGACCTGTGGGAACAGAACAGCCGCTCGACGCTCGACCGCGACGCCTACTGGCAACCCGGCGAGACGGGATACCTCTGGTGGCCCGCCGAGAATGCGATCATTCTGACCGAGTGAACCACGCCGCGAGGTGACGATGGCTGCTGATACACTTGCGTCTGACTCTCAACCGCGCGAAGGCCGGATCGCCGCCCTCCTCCGCCGCAGTGAACGTCTGCAACTTGGACTCCTGCTCTTTCCCGGTCTCTTCTGGTTGGTCACATTTTTCGCACTGCCGCTGGTTGTTGTCGTGCTCTACAGTTTTGCAACCAGCGGACCCGGCGGGCGCATCGAGTGGACCTTCACCCTGAACAATTACCGTACCCTGTTTACGGAAAGCCTGTACGTCAACGCCTACTGGCGCTCGATCTGGGCAGGGGTGTGGACGACGCTCGCCTGCCTGCTGCTTGGCTACCCGCTGGCGTATTACATCGTCCGTCGTCCGCCGCGCTGGCGCACGGTCCTGTTGTTTCTAATATTGATCCCGTTCTGGACGAATTTTCTGGTGCGCACCTACGCCTGGATGCTCATTCTCTCGAACAATGGCATCATCAACAGCGCCATTCAGGCGCTGGGGTTGCCGCGTGTCGCGCTCTATCCATCCGAAGGCGCAGTCCTGGTCGGCTTGGTCTACGGCAGCCTGCCATTTATGGTGCTGCCGATCTACGCCTCGCTGGCGCGTTTCGACTTTACGCTCATGGAAGCAGCGGCTGATCTTGGCGCCAACCAGACTCGCGCCTTTCTGCGCGTCATGCTGCCGTTGACTATGCCGGGCGTGGCGGCTGGATCGGTGCTGGTCTTCATTCCAACGGTGGGACAGTTCGTGGTGTCCGACCTGTTGGGCGGGGCGAAGGTCGATTATCTGGGCAATCTGTTGCAACGCCTGTTTACCCGCTCGAACCCGCCGAACTGGCCGCTTGGCTCGGCAATGGCGATTGTTTTCATGGTGGTGCTGACCATAGCGATTCTCATCTATTTCCGGGTGACGACGGAGGATGGCCGTTGAACGGAGTGCGACCATGATCGATATTCAGGCATCGCAATCAGTGCGCGTCGCTGGCGGTGAACGCCGTCGTTCGCCCGGTTCGCTGGCGATCGGCGCGCATGCTGTGCTGACGCTGGCGTTTCTCTATGCGCCGATCGTCGTGCTGGTGCTCTTCTCATTCACGCGCGACAGTTTCGGGGTGCGCTGGACGGGGTTCACCTTCGACTGGTATGTGCGGCTGCTTGCCGATCAGCGCCTGCTCACGGCGGCGATGAACACTCTCACGGTTGCGCTGGTCTCGACGGTCGTCTCAACCATTATCGGCGCCATGACTGCGCTGGCGATGGAACGCTACCGCTTCCGTGGCCGTACCGGCTTTGATGCGCTCCTCTACCTGCCGATCGTCATCCCGGAGATTGTGATGGCGCTGGCGCTGCTGGCGTTCTTCGCCTTCTCCTTCGGTCTGCTCGAAACCCTGTTTGGCGTGCGTCTCCAGTTTGGACTGGCGACGGTCACTATCGCGCATATCGCCTTCACCATTTCATTCGTGGTTGTCGTGGTGCGCGCCAGCCTCAAGGGGTTCGACATGCGCCTGGAAGAAGTGGCGCAGGACCTCGGCGCCAATGAATGGCAGACCTTTCGCTATATTACGCTGCCGCTCATCATGCCGGGGGTGATCGGCGGGGCGCTGCTTGCTTTCACCCTCTCGCTCGACGATTTTGTGATTACCTTCTTCACTACCGGCTCCGGCGTATCGTTGTTGCCGGTCGAAGTGTATGGCCAGGTCAAACGCGCCATTACGCCGAAGATCAACGCCATTTCGACCCTGATGCTGCTTGTGTCGATTACCCTGGTGTTCTTGTCGCAATTCGTGCAGCGGCGACGGGAGATATAAACGAGGTGAGAGGCGAGAGGCGAGAGGGGTGAGGGGCGAGGTGAGGGGCGAGAGGCGAGAGGGGCGAGAGGTGAGAGGGGCGAGGTGAGGGGCGAGAGGCGAGAGGGGCGAGAGGGGTGAGGGGCGAGGTGAGGGGCGAGAGGGGTGAGGGGCGAGGTGAGGGGCGAGAGGTGAGAGGGGCGAGAGGCGAGAGGGGTGAGGTGAGGGGCGAGAGGCGAGAGGCGAGAGGGGTGGGGTGAGAGGATTAGACTGGAGCAACGGTGCAGCGCAACGTCGTCGAAGGTGGTCGTTGCACGTTGAATGTTGAACATGACCATTGGGAACGGTTAGAAAGGAAACACAGATGCTCCAACGAGGCATGAGGGGTGTCACGTTGCTGCTCGTTGCATTGCTGACGCTGGCGGCGTGCGGCGGGCAGCCAACAGGCAGCCCTGGCAATGAGTATGGCAGCGGCGGCGCCACAACTGAACCGGCCACAGCGCAACCGTCCGCCGGCGATGAGTTGCAGGTTGATCGCTCGCGGCTCTCGCGCGAACTCAGATTCTTCAACTGGACCGACTATATCGATCCTGCGATTCTCGAAGACTTCGAGAAAGAGTATGGCGTCAAAGTGACTGTTGACCTCTTCGACGCCAACGAGGACATGCTCGCCAAAGTGCGCGCTGGTCGCTCCGGGTACGATATCGTGACGCCATCGGACTATGCTGTCGAGATCATGTGGCGTGACGGGCTTATCGCGAAACTCGACAAGTCGCTGTTGCCCAACATAAAGAACATCGATCCCGACCTGCTCGACAAGTACTTCGATCCGGGGAATGTCTATTCCGTGCCGTATATGTATGGCATCACAGGCATCGCCTACAACCGGCAATCCTTTCCCAACGGCGTGGACAGCTGGGCGGCGCTGTTCGACACAACGCAGATCGCCCAATACCGCGGCAAGTTCAGCATGCTCGACGATGAGCGCGAGACGCCGGGGGCGGCGCTGAAGTACCTCGGCTTCTCGCTGAACGAGACCAGCCCCGAGGCGCTGCAGAAGGCGCAGGAGCTGCTTATCGCACAGAAACCATTCCTGGCGGCGTACAACAGCAGCGACGTCAACCGGAAACTGGCGAGCGGCGAATATGTCATCGCCCATGCCTGGAGCGGTTCGGCATTGCAGGCGCGCAACGGGTTAGGCGACGAGTTCTCCGGCAACCCGGACATCACCTTCGTCATTCCGAAAGAAGGCGGCATGATCTGGATGGACAACATGGTCATCCTGGCCGACTCGCCGAATGCCTACACGGCGCACGTCTTCATGAACTTCCTCATGCGTCCCGACATCGCTGCGCGCAACGCCGAGTACATCGGCTATCTCTCGCCGAATGCCGAAGCGATCAAGTTGCTGCCGCAGGAGATCATCGACCTGTACAACGAAGGGTTCGCCCCGAACGATGAGGTGTTGAAGCGGTTGGAATGGGCGATCCGCAACGATCAGACCGCCGTCTTCACCGACCTGTGGACGGCGGTGAAGGGAGAGTAGGGGCGCGGCGCTGCCCCGCCCGCCGACACGTTGGACACGGAACGCGCGCAGGTTGCGGGTGCGAAGGTTGCAGGTTACAGGTTGCAAGTGGGAAGGCTAACCCCTAATCCTTAACCTTCAAACAAAACGCGCCTGACTTTGTGATTCGGTCAGGCGCGTTGATCATGTGGCTGGGGGACAGGGACTCGAACCCCAACTACCTGATCCAGAGTCAGGCGTTCTACCGTTAAACTATCCCCCAGGGTAGGAACAGGGGCGAGCAACTCGCCCCTGCTTTTGGTGCCGAAGGGGAGATTTGAACTCCCACGAGGTCACCCTCACTACGCCCTGAACGTAGCGCGTCTGCCAGTTCCGCCACTTCGGCTTGTGGGCGCTGCTGTTCTTGCCAGCGCATATTATGATACCTCAGGAAAAGCCGTTTGTCAAACCGCAACCTTGACAATGCCACGCTCAAGTTCATATAATAGAACACGTGATCATGATCAGGTTCGGAGAGCAGGTCAATGGCGTTCAAGGATTACTACGAGATATTGGGCGTCGACCGCAATGCGACTGACGCGGAGATCAAGAAGGCATACCGCAAACTTGCGCGTCAGTATCATCCCGATATCAACCCCGGCAACAAGGCTGCCGAAGCCCGCTTCAAGGAGATCAACGAAGCGTATGAGGTGTTGTCCGATAAGGAGAAGCGCGCCAGGTATGATCGGTTCGGGCGTGACTGGCAGCGCTATCAGGACATGCCCGATTTTGGCGGTTTTGGGGCGGGCGGTTTCGGCGCAGGCGACTTCGCCGATATTTTCGAGACGCTCTTTGGCGGCGGGCGTGGTGCGCGCAGTCATGTGACCTACCGCACCAGAGGGCAGGATATTGAGCAGTCGGTCGATATTACGCTCGAGGAAGCCTTCAGCGGTACGCAGCGCACGCTACAGGTGCAATCGCCGAATGGCGCGCTGCGCTCGATGACGGTCAGGATTCCGCCAGGCGTCGATAGCGGGTCACGGGTGCGGATCTCTGGTGAGGGTGCGCCAGGAATGAGCGGCGGTTCCCGCGGCGACCTGTACCTGATGATCAATGTTCTACCACATTCGCGCTTTGAACGGCGCGGCGATGATCTCTACGTCCGTACCCCGGTTGACCTCTACACGATGCTGCTGGGTGGCGAGGTCAAGGTGCCGGCGATGGGGGGCAGGACGGTCACGCTCAAGGTGCCCGCCGGAACGCAGAACGGCAAGGTGATGCGCGTCAGCGGTCAGGGTATGCCCCGCCTGCGCGATGCGCAAACGCGCGGTGATCTGTATGTGACCCTCGAGGTGTCGTTGCCGACCAGCCTGTCGCCGCGTGAGCGCGAACTCGTCGAGCAGTTGCGTGCGCTTGCGCGATAGGAGACGCGCATGCCATGAAACAGCGCTACTACACGATCAAGTCGGCGGCTGCGCTGTGTGGAATGCACGAGCAGAGCCTGCGCCTGTATGAACGGCGCGGGCTGATCCGTCCGCAACGCACCCCCGGCAATATTCGCCGCTATACCGAGAGCGACATCGAACAGATCCGGTTTATCAAGCGCTTGATTGATGACCTTGGCGTGAATCTGGCGGGTGTGGAAGTGATCCTGCATCTGCGCCAGCAATTGATCGAGGCGCAGCACGAACTCGAGGAGCTGCGTCGTCGCCTGCCGGTTGATGCCTCGTAGCCGCGTCAGGGTCCTGTGGGTTGGGTGCGTCCGATGTTGGACTGTGCAAAGAGGAGCATATGCTGCGCTACAAACTGATCCATCCTCAGATCCTTGCTGCTCTGGGGGGTGCGGGCCATGGATCGCAGGTGTTGATCGCCGATGGAAACTACCCTTTCGCTACCGGCGCGCCGCCTGGCGCGCACCGGGTCTACCTCAATCTCGCCCCTGGCATGCTCACGGTGACCGATGTGCTGGGTGTTCTGGCTGATGCCATCCCCATTGAAGCCGCCCGCGTCATGGTTCCCGATACCGGTTCGGAACCTGCGATTTTCAGAGAGTTCCGCGCTCTGCTGCCGCATGTCGCGTTGCAACCGCTTGGTCGTTTCGCGTTCTACGATGCTGCGCGCTCGCCGGATACGGCGCTGGTCATTGCAACCGGTGAGCGGCGGGTGTATGCCAATCTTCTGCTGACGATCGGTGTGATTCCTCCTGAATAATTCAGCACGTGTCTGAAAACGTGAATTGGGCGGGCGAAGGCGCTTCCTTCGCCCACCTGACAGCGTCTCACGAGACGAGGTTTCAGACACATGCTCAGAACCCTGGCGCACACGTCGGACGTTCCGGCAACCATGGCAGAAAGGCGATGTTTGGTCCAACGGCTTCGCCACGTCCCTCTGGATTCGCCGCCGGTTCATACGGTCCGCTGGGGAGTTCCCACCAGTTGTTCGTCATGGTGAGCGGCAGGTCGCTGGTGGCGCCTTTGCCAATGTTGAACTGGCGGTAGAATGGGTTGTTGGGCGGTTCGTGGGCTTCGATGGCATTATCGCGGATGTTGAGCATCGGGCTGAGGTTGGGCGGCGCATCGCTGCGCAGGCTCAACCCGTTCGCGCCGCCGATCAGGGTATTGCATCGCACATTTCCCATCAGTTGAGCGTTCGTAAAAAGCGCCAGGTTTGGTCCGGCTGCGCCGACCAGCAGGTTCTGCTCGATCTCGATACGCGCCGGGCGCTCGAAACTCTGGTTCGTGACGCGCAGCGGGGCGGTTCCCGCCACCAGTGTGTTGTTCAGCATGCGATTGTTGACAATCACGATATCGCTGCCCGGACTGTCGCCGCCGCCGCGTGACAGGGTGATCTCGATGGCTGAACCGTAGGGCATGCGATTACCCGAAATCTCGCTGTCTCGAACAATCACAAAACTGTCGTCGACGCGAATGTGACCGCCGTTGTTGACAATGCGCGCACTTTGCAACGAGAGACGACCCGACTGCATCGCCAGCACAGTGCCGCCCGCGCCGCCGCCGGTGATTGTAACGTTGCGCAGATCGATGACGCTGCCCGCCCGTCCGGTGATGCTTTCCCACCGCAGCCGTGGATCGTCGCCGCCGCCGATCTGCGTGAAGCGCACCGGCCGGTCGGCGGTCGCCAGCGCCACTATCGAACCGTCGATCACCACTGACACGCCGCGCCCGATCTGCACCTCGACGCCGGGTTCGATGATCAGCGATGCGCCGCTGCTCACCAGCAAGTCGTTTTGAAGAATGATCGGGCTGTTGGCAGCCGACCAGCGCACACTCCCGCGCAGTGCATGCTGCGTTGGGCGCGCAGTCGCCGCCACGGGCGCCGATCCGCCTGAGCCGCCGGCATCGGCAGGACGGGCAGCCGGCGCTGCTTGAGGTTGCGCGCCTGTTGCCGGCGCCGGTGCGTTCGCCGCCAGCGGTTGCGCCGCCGCGGGTGCGGGCGCCGCTGCTGCCAGCGGCGGATCGAGACGAAAATCGACCTCTTCTGGAGTAGCAGTGTTGGCTGGCGTGGGAAGGATGGCGACCGGAAGGGCTGCGGTTGGCCGGATAAGTTCGATCGTCGGTTGCACTGTGGGAATGTCCGTCGGCGATTCTGGCGACGCTGCGACCGTTGTCGGAGAAACGGGAACGCTCATCGCCGCAACGACCGGTAGAGGCGTCGCTGTGGTCTCCAGGATGAGAGTGGTCACCGCAACCGGCGCAGCGACCGGCATGGCTGGGCGCAGGGCCAGTCCGGCGACGAAAGCGACAGCGACGAGCAGCAGCGCAATGAGTGAACCCAGCGTCCAGAGCGCCGTCAATGCGCTACGCGGCACATGCAGGGTGATCATCTCACCCTGGCGGGCGCCCGAACGTTCGTTCTGTTCGTCCATCGGCGACCTTTCTTCCATGCAAGACAGCGGAGTTCCGTCAGTTCTTCTGTCGCGGCGGGGGCAATCGCAATGCTATCACAGAAGATGCCCCGCTGCAATATCCTTCTGCGGAAGTCAGGAGCAGCGGTAGTACCCTGGCATCTTTACCTGTTTTAGGGATTGACTCTGTGAAAATCGGTATTATAATTGATTTGCTTCGTTCCCCACGGTGTGAAGAAGATTGTTCTCCGCCAGGCTCGGCTTCCAGGAGCAATCATGAGCAGCGCTCTCGCCATCGCCGCAGTCACCGCCTTTCTCAAAAGTCGCATTGAGAATGGGTTGGTTGATGAAGGCGTTAATGCCAGTATTGGAGGTGATGCGGTTGTCTCGGTGCTGCCGCCTGACCGGATCACCACCGGTTCGGACGAGCGTCCGCAGCTCAATCTGTTCCTGCATCAGGTGACGCCGCATGCCAGTTTGCGATCCGGCGAGCGCAGCGGTCAGCGTACCATGCTGGGGCTGGATCTTCACTATCTTTTGACGGCATACGGCGCACAGGATCTCCAGATCGAAATCCTGCTCGGCTACGCCGCGCTGGTTCTGCACCGGATGCAGTTCATTGGGCGCGATTCCATTCGCGAGGCGCTGGCAACGCTTGCATCGGACGCCCATGGCGGCATCCCGCCGCCAACGCTCCGGGCGCTGGCCGGGTTTGATCCTGACTCGCAGATCGATCGACTCGAAATTCGTCCGCAGTACCTGAGCGGCGAGGACCTGTCGAAGATCTGGTCGCCGTTGCAGGCGCGCTATCGTCCTTCTCTGGCGTACAAGGTGTCGATGGTGGCGATTGGATAGACAGACTGCGCGCTCGTGCAACAATGACAACTCTTTCGAGTGAAACGTGGGAACGCATCAATCACCGCGCGCTGGGAATGGCGCTTGCGCGTGTGCGCGCGGCGCTCGAGCAGTATCTTGCGCGTACCGGTCACACCTCCTCTATTGCCAACTTGCCTGCTGATGCCGAACCGAAGAGTGATGAAGAGCGTTCAGCGCTCGATACGCTGTGCGTCGCGTTTCGGTTGTCGCCGTTCGAGCGTGATCTGCTGGCGCTCTGCGCCGGCGTGGAACTCGACGCCGGCATTGCGTTGTTGTGCGCCGAGGCGCAGGGCGATCCGCAGCGGGTGTCGCCCACCTTCAGCCTGGCGCTTGCCGCGCTGCCCGGCGCGCACTGGAGTGCGCTGGCGCCTGATGCGCCGCTGCGCTACTGGCGCCTGATCGAGCCTGCCCCCGGCGGGTTGTTGACCCGCGCTCCGCTGCGGATTGATGAGCGTGTGCTGCATTATCTGACCGGCATTTCATATCTCGATGAGCGGTTGCGTGGTCTGATGACGCCGATCCGTGTCGCAGAGGCGTTATTGCCGTCGCACCAGGCGCTCGCCGATCGCATCGCCGGGGTCTGGCGGCGGGCGCGCGGCGGGGTTCTGCCGCTCGTTCAGGTGTGCGGCGACGAACGCGCGACCCGTCAGGCGATCGCTGCTGCTGCGTGCGCCGCGGTCGGGCTGGCGGTTCACGCACTGAATGCGGCTGTGATGCCATCGACGGTTGCGGATGTTGAGGCGCTGATACGGTTGTGGGAGCGCGAAGCGGCGTTGAGCGCCAGTGCGTTGCTCGTTGAGTGCGATGATGTCGATCCTGCCGATACGGTGCGCGCCAGCATGCTCACCTGGCTCCTCGAACGGACCGGCGGCGCGGTGATCGTGTCGGCGCGCGACCGCTGGCGCCCGACACAGCGTGTGACCGTTACCATTGATGTGCACCGCGCCAGCAGCCGTGAGCAGCGTGATGCGTGGCACGCGGCGCTTGGCGGCGCTGCCGATCATCTCGATGGTCACGTCGATCTGCTGATTTCACAGTTCAACCTGAGTGCGCACGCGATTCGCGCTGCCAGCGCCGAGGCGCTTGGGCGCGTGCAGGAGTACGCCGGCCACGATGTCGCGCGCGCTGTCTGGGATGCCAGCCGTGCGCAGGCGCGCCCGCGCCTCGACGATCTGGCGCAGCGGATCGAGTCGTCGGTTGCGTGGGACGATCTGGTGCTGCCGGCGCCGCAGCGCCAGTTGTTGCGCGATATTGCGGCGCATGTGCGGCAGCGGGCGCGGGTGTACGAAACCTGGGGGTTCGCCGCGCGCAGTTCGCGCGGGTTGGGAATCAGCGCGCTGTTCGCCGGCGCCAGCGGCACTGGCAAAACGATGGCAGCCGAGGTGCTGGCGAATGAACTGCACCTCGATCTCTACCGCATCGATCTGTCGTCGGTGGTCAGCAAATACATTGGCGAGACCGAAAAGAACCTGCGGCGCATTTTCGACGCTGCCGAGGCGGGAGGCGCCATTCTGCTGTTCGACGAAGCCGATGCGCTCTTCGGCAAACGCAGCGAGGTCAAGGACAGCCACGACCGGTATGCCAATATCGAGGTGAGTTACCTGCTCCAGCGCATGGAAGCCTACCGCGGTCTCGCCATTCTGACGACGAACCTGAAGAGTGCGCTGGATACGGCGTTTCTGCGCCGTATCCGGTTCGTGGTGCAGTTCCCGTTCCCTGATGCTGTGCAACGCACCGAGATCTGGCGGCGTTCATTTCCGCCGGGTGCGCCGACTGAGGGGCTGGATTTTGAGAAACTGGCGCGGTTGAGCGTCGCTGGCGGCAACATTCGCAACATTGCGCTCAATGCCGCCTTCCTCGCCGCCGACGCCGGCGAACCGATCCGGATGGCGCACCTGCTGCGCGCCGCGCGCGCCGAGTACGCCAAACTCGAAAAGCAATTGACCGAGGCGGAGATTGCGGGGTGGGTGTGAGAGAGGCGCGAGGCGCGAGGCGCGAGGCGCGAGGCGCGAGGCGCGAGGCGCGAGGCGCGAGGCGCGAGGCGCGAGGCGCGAGGCGCGAGGCGCGAGGCGCGAGACGCGAGGCGCGAGGCGCGAGGCGCGAGGCGCCTACAAACAGGTTGCAGCAGGTAGGGGCGTTGCACTGCAACGCCTCCTACAAGCAGATTGCAGGTTGAACAATGTCCGAACGCCAGCGAATTGCGGTCCACCGTCGTCGTCCCGTTGAAACAGTGACGTCTGCCGCGTTGCGTTCGTTGCACACGACAGGCGCTTTGGCAGACCAGAGCGCGCCGGTTGGCAATGGGCATCTGTTCAATCAGATGCGTCTGGGTGCGCCCGTTCCTCTCGCTCAGCGCAAAGAACCGCAGTCCAATGGAATGACCGGCGCCGCCGCCATTGGCGACACGGCGCCGACCGATTCGGCGATCAATCCGCTGGTTGGTTTGAAACGCGGCGATGGGTTGAACTACGGCACGTGGGACCTTCGCCCGCGCGTCAAACTGTTGCAGCATAAACTGAACGAAAAAACCGGCGCCGGGCTCACAGTGGACGGTATGTGGGGACCGAAAACATCTGCGGCGCTCGAGTCGTTTATGCTCAGCCGGAGCACCGTTCCGGCGGAGATTGTCGATCAGGATACCGCCGATGCGTTGCTCGACCGCCGGAAGGAAACGCCGGGACCGGGTCCTCAGCCGATCCCTCCCGGTCCGCAACCGACCGAAGCGCCCTCCAATCAGACGCTCGAAGATGTGCTTGATGCAGTGTGGTTGCAGTATCAGTTGACCTTCGAGGGACAACGCAGCGGGCTGCAAAAACTCGAGAAGGACCTGGCACAGATCGAGAAACCAAAGAACACGCTCATCGAGATGCTGAAAGACGCCGGGAAAGCAGCGCTCGATGCACTCCTCGGATTGGGTGGCGGCGCGCTGCGCACCCCAATCAAAGCCGCGCTCGCCGGGCTTGGCGAAGCGATTGCAAAGGACGGCGTCGATAAGGTATTCGATAAGGCGCAGGAAGCAGCAGGCAGCGAGATTGGGAAAAAAGTCGATGAACTTGGAAACGAAGACGGACCGACGCTCGAAACCTTTCTCGAAGCGCAGCGCGCCGCACTCGAAGAAGCCTCATCGCAGACCCAGGAGAACTTCCTGCTCGAAACGCGCGCCAGGCTGCGCCAACCGGCGGCAGGCGAACCGGTCAGCAGCGGACCGGAGGACCCGCGCGTGGTGCGTGCGAAGAAACTGCTCGATGCCGTCAAACGGGAGCGGCCACAGGCATTTCAAAAGCAATACGACGAGTCGCTGGCGAAATGGGCGATTGCCCAGGCGCAGTCGAAACTGGGCACGATGGAAAGCCCAAGCATGTCAGTTGGCGACGAGAAAGTGAAGACGACCGATATGAGCAAGGCAGAGCCTGGCATGCCGGGCGTACTCACGATCGAAATCGAAGGAACCAGACCGGAATTGCCGGTGAAAGTCACCGGTGCAAAGATCGCTGGCTTGAGCGAAAAGACGCGCCAGGTTCTGGAGCGCCAGCAAAAAAGCATCCTCGAGCTTGGCATACCGCGCTATGCGTCGGGCAAAGTGGAGATCAACACGGGCCTGGGGTCGATCCTGAACTTTACCAAACCCACCGTTCGTATTGCCCAAAACGAAACCGGCGAGGTATTCGAGCGCGAGAGCACGGAAGGCGGCAAGGAGTGGCTGAAGAAGAAAGCCCGCCCTTACCAGGAAGTGCTGACCGAAGACCTGGTCAAAGAGGGGATGCGCATGGTGTGGCAAGAGATCGACCGCAAGCGTCTCAGCGAAGTGCCGGGCGGATTGAAGGGTCCCTGAGCGAAACGAGGCAGGCATATGCACAAACGTCTGACAATACGCCGTCAACGCCAGATCACGCAGCGCCATACCACGTCTCCTGATCACGCGCCAGAGACGATGCCGGCGCCATCGGGCGCGGGGCAGGGGCACGCATTTGGCGCCTTCGCGTTCCACCACGCGCCATCAGGTGCGCTGCAGACGAAACTGACAGTCAACGCACCCGGTGACGTTTATGAACAGGAAGCCGACCGCGTCGCGCAACAGGTGCTGCGCATGAGCGACGAAGAAGTGCAGACGGCGCGCGTTGCCGGCAGCATTCAACGGATATGCGCGGAATGTGCGGCAGAGGAAGAAGAACGGATGACGGCAGGCGCGGCTGAAGAAGAGGAAGAGCCGATCCAGGCGAAGGAAGAACCCGGCGCCGTCCCGGAAGTGACGCCTGAAACGCAGGCGGCGATTGACGCCATGCATGGCGGCGGCGCGCCGCTCGACCAGGAGACGCGCGCGTTTATGGAGCCGCGCTTCGGGCACGATTTCAGCCAGGTGCGCATCCACGCCGATGCGCGCGCCGCAACCGTCGCGCGGTCGCTCGACGCCCTG
>NZ_JBYNRX010000046.1:0-10461 GCF_057785375.1 Roseiflexus sp. | reverse complement strand
CGGTTGCGCAGGCGCCGCCGTCGGTTGCGCGGGCGCCGCCGTCGGTTGCGCGGGCGCCGCCGTCGGTTGCGCGGGCGCCGCCGTCGGTTGCGCCGCAGGCTGCTGACCGCCACACGCTGCCAGCACCGGGATGATCAGGATGAGAAGCAGCGCCAGTGCGCCACTTCGCCGCCATACGTTACGCATCGAACGCATAGTGGTTCTGTCCTTTCACTCCAATGAGGAATCTGCCGGAAACTCAAGAATCACGCCATTGATTGCCGTTATGCACATCACCTCCCCGCACGAACGAAATTGGCGTTTTGACCCGTGTGTACAGCGATACAAGCGCATAGCACCTGTTGCTCTGCACATCCTTGCAGAAAACCGTTCTGCATCGATTGCACGGGTGTGAAAGGCGGGTATCGAAGTCAACGTATTATACCATGAAGGTTAAGGAACGTCAACGGCACGATTCGGAGGGGGTGCAGGCATGAGTTGTCAGGAACTACGGCGCCGTGCATGCCACGCTGCGCGGCGGCCACGCTGGCGCGGGAGGGGTCAGGACATGCGACCACGCCGGGGCGAGGGCGCTGCCACGCCCTTCGTGCGATCAGCCTGACGGTTGATCGTCGGGCGGTGCGGCGGGCTGCCGCCTGACAGTCCTCCTGAACCGGACGACGTAAGGGCGGGTCTGAGACCCGCCCTTACGTTTCGTTGTTCCCGGATGCTGGCGGCAAGGATAGCATGCTCCGCCGTGTGCATCAACTGCCCGACATTCGTGCCCGGACCCGACCAGGCGCACAAGTACTGAAGCAAGGCGCCGCGCGGGCGCAAACGACCCTGCCTTACACTTCCAACCGCCGCAGCAGATCGCGCACTCGAGCAAACTGATCCTTTGAAACGGATGGATTGGACGCTTCGATCTCCTGAATGGCGCGCTGCGCCGCCTCCGCCACCGATGCCCCCCACGACGTCAGGCCGGTATCTTCCACTACGCACTTGCACAGCGCAGGGATCGCCTCGGCGACATTCATGTGCGCCAGGGCGTTGCAGGCAGCGAAGCGTACATCGGGTGCAGGATGGTGCAGCGCAATCAACAGCGGATGAAAGGCGCGCGTGTCGCCGATACGCCCTAACGCAATTGCGGCGCGCTGCGCAACTCGTGGATCCGGGTCGGTCAATGCATGAAACAGCGCGTTGAGCGCACGCCCTTCACCAATCACTCCCAGTATTCGGATGGCTTCAATGCGCGCTGACGGGCTATCACTTTCAGCCAGGTCCAGCAATGCGGGCAATGCTGGCTGACCAATCACTCCGAGCGCCCATGCCGCCCGCATGCGCACATCACGGTCCTCGTGGTACAGCAGGTCGATCAGCGGGGCAACAGCCGCTTCACCCAGCATCCCCAATGCGAAGGATGCCTGTGCCCGGCTGAAGTCATCGCCCTCCTGCAATTCCCTGACCAACTGACAGATCGAGTCGGGCGTTCGTTTCATCACGCTGCCTCTCTTTCCGGGAGGTTGGGGAAGCGAGACTACTGGCGTATCGCATGATGCAGTGCGATCACATTCGTTTTCGCTTTTCCAGTTCCCGACCGTTCCCTTCGGGGATTGCAATCCATATCGCTCAACCCAATACGTCCCGAACTCCTCGGATTCGCGTCGTCAGCACCCCCTGCGCGACACGACTGTCCAGCGCGCAGTTGCGCGGACGACGCGGCGCTGCCGGGCTTGGACCGCCACGCACACGCGCCGGATCGTGCCCAAATGCACCGGCGATCAGACGGGCGAATTCGTAGCGACTGACAACATCCGGACCTGCCACGTGCAGAATGCCACTGCGGTCCTGCTCTGCCAGTTCCAGCAACGCTGCCGCCAGATCGCCAACCACGATCGGGCAGCGCAGTTCGTCGGTGAAGAAGACCGCCTCTGCACGCCCATCGATCACGTCGAGAACGAACCGTTCGTGTCTGCCAGGATGCTCCGGCCCGCCATAGATCAGCGACGTGCGGACGATTAACGCTGCGGGATGCGCGTCGGCGACCAGGCGTTCCGCTTTAGCCTTGGCAGCGCCATATGCCGTCACCGGGCGCGGGGCATCCGCCTCGGCGTACCTGCCGCTCCGTTCCCCGTCAAACACCACGTCGCTCGACATGTGGATCAGGCGCGCTTTTGCCGCGTATGCGCCTTGAGCAACGGCGCCTGCCCCATCTGCCGTGATCGCCGCCATATCCGGTCCTTCCTGGCGATACGCCGTGTGGATGATCGCATCCGGCGCATAGCGCTCGATCAGCGCCCTGGTCGCCGCTCCATCACGCAGATCGAGCATTTCCCAGCGCACACCCTCCGTCTGCGGTTCGTGCGCGTGGTACGTTGCAACGACATCCCACCCCTGCGTGCGCGCCAGATCCACCAGCGCCGCACCCAGGAACCCGCTGCCGCCGGTGATCAGCATGGTACGTCCTGTGAGCATGGCGCTTAATAGAACACGGATTCGGACGGATTAAGACGGATTGGCATGGATCAGGCTCTACTCTGGTTCTCAGTTCTCGGTTCTCGTAACCCCTCACCTCTCACCTCTCACCTCTCACCTCTCACCTCGCGCCTCGCGCCCCTGCTCTCCACCAAGATCACGAAAGGCACGAAGGGGTAATGCCACCTCTCACCCCTCACCCCTCACCTCTAGCCTCTAACCTCTTGATCGCTTCTCGCGCCGCATCCTGCTCTGCCGCCTGTTTGCTCGAACCACGTCCTCTGCCAAGCGTCTCATCACCGGCCAGCACTTCGGACGTAAACTCCGGTTGATGTTCCGGGCCGCTTTGCCTGATCGTGCGATAGCGCGGGGTGATCCCTCGCTCCGCCTGAATACGCGCCTGGAGTTTACTCTTATAGTCGAGCGGCGGACCCTGTTTTTGGAGTGCCGCCAGCACCTCATCGAACAGCGGCAGGAGCAACGTTTGCACGGCATCGAGACCCTGATCGATGAAGACCGCAGCGACGACAGCCTCAAACGTATCTGCCAGCAGCACCGGCCGCTGTCGGGCGCCGCTCGCCTCTTCGCCGCGCGCCAGCAACACGTGTGAACCCAAGTCGTACCGCTGCGCAAAACCGGCAAGCGTTTCCGTTCTGATCAGCGCCGAGCGCCATGCGGTCAGATCGCCTTCGCTTGCGTCGGGAAAATGCTCGAACACCAGCCTGGTCGCCAGAAAATTGACAATCGCATCGCCCAAAAACTCCAGGCGCTCATTGCTGGAGAGCGCGAGACGCTCATCGACGCGCTCGTTGAGAAATGAACTGTGCGTCAGCGCCTGCTGGAGCAAACGCTGATCGGAGAACGCCACATTCAGGCGCGCACAGAGTTCATCAAGCGGCTTCTTCGTAGCGTCGGAAGATGAGCGAGACATTATGACCACCAAAGCCGAACGAGTTGCTCAACACCGTATCCACACGACCGGGACGCGCCGCATTGGGCACATAATCAAGGTCGCACTGCGGGTCGGGCGTGGTATAGTTGATCGTCGGCGGGAGCAGTTGTTCTTGAATGGCAAGAATGCTGACGATCGCCTCGATGGCGCCGGCAGCGCCGAGCAGATGCCCAAACTGCGACTTGCTCGAACTGACCGGCACGCGATAGGCGCGTTCGCCGAGCAGACGCTTGATCGCCTCGGTTTCGGCGATGTCGCCGGCCGGCGTGCTGGTGCCGTGCGCATTGATATAATCAATATCGTCGGGTGAAAGACCGGCGTGCTTTAGTGCGGCGCGCATCGAGCGCAACGCCCCTTCGCCGCCGGGCGCCGGCTGGGTGATGTGGTAGGCATCCGCTGAGAGACCATAGCCGACGAGTTCCGCCAGAATGCGGGCGCCGCGCGCACGGGCGAACTCCAGGTCTTCCAGCACCAGCATTGCGCCTCCCTCCGATAGCACGAACCCATCGCGCTCGGCATCGAACGGGCGTGACGCACCGGCTGGATCGTCATTGCGCGTCGAAATGGCTTTCGCGCTGGCAAACGACGCAATCCCGATCGGCGTGATCGGCGCCTCGCTGCCGCCAGCAACCACTGCCGACGCCCATCCGCGCCGGATGATCTCCGCCGCCTCGCCAATCGCGTGCGCCCCGCTCGCGCAGGCGGATGTCGGGCAATAGTTCGGTCCTTTCAAACCAAACATCATTGACACCTGACCGGCAGCCATGTTCGTGATCATGGCCGGCACGAGAAACGGGCTGATCCGTGCAGGACCGCGCTCCTGCAAGGTGATCACTCCCTCCGCCAGGGTGGTAATCCCGCCGATCCCGCTACCGATGACAACCCCGATCATGTCGGCATTTTCTGGCGTCGCAGTCAACTCAGCCGTGCGCAGCGCCTCGCTGGCGGCAGCGATTGCCAGATGAATGAAACGGTCATTGCGCCGGACTTCTTTGCGGTCCATATAATTGAGCGGATCGAAGCCGTGCACCTCGCCCGCAATGCGCGACTCAAGATTCGACGCATCGCACAGGGTGATCGGACCGATACCGCTCCGCGCTTCGCGAATGCCCTGCCAGAGCGCCGGAACATCCAGTCCCAGCGGACTGACAGCGCCCATTCCTGTAACAACCACACGCCGTGACATTGGCTGACGTCTCCTCAGGTTGCGAAATGTACGTCTACAAACATGCCCGACGACTCTGCACCAGCACTCACGTTCGACAGCGCAACACGCCGGGCTGACCAGGACCAATCGTTGCTGTGATTATAACAGAAACCTGACATTGAATATCAAAATGTTATTGACTTCACTGCAAAAAGCAACCACGAAGGTCACAAAGGGACACAAAGGAAATGAGCTTCATTTTTATTCACCTTCGTGCACTTCGTGTCCTTTGTGGTTAAGCCCTTTTGCAGCGGACTCTTACTACTTTTTGATCCGATGCAGTCCGGCAAGCGCGTCATTATTCTCTGGATCGAGTTGGAGCGCCTTTTCGAAGGCATGCTGCGCCTCTTCCATTCGCGCCAGGTGCAGCAAACAGGTCCCATACTTCACCCATCCGTCAACCGAACGGGGATCGAGTTTCAGCGCTTCGGCATACGAATCGACGGCGGCTTTGTACCGTCCCTGGCGGCAGAGCAGATCGCCAAGCAGGCGACGGGCAACCGCATCGGACGGGTCGAGATGAATGGCTTTTTCCAGGCACTCCTGAGCCGACGCCGTCTCCGCAAGATGCTGCAACAACGAGCCTTTGCTGCGCCACAATGCAGGCGCGCTCGGCATATACGAGAGCGCCTTGTCGTAAGCGGTCAACGCTTCGAGCGGCTTCTGCATCGCCGCAAAAATGTCGCCGCGCGCGCCATAGAGATGCGCATATTCGGTACGACTCACGGCGCGCCGCAAACCCTCATCGACAGCCTGCAACGCCTCGTGATACAGCCAGAGTTTGAGGGAACAGCGCGCAATCAGGTTCCAGCCATCCGGTTGGTCCTGATCGAGTTCGACGGCGCGCTTGAAGCAACGAATCGCTTCCTTGTACTCTCCCATGTTCATGTGCGCCAGGCCGCGCTCTTTCCAGCGCTCCGCCTCATCGCGGTCGTCGAACGGCGACTCATCAGTGAAGGGAGATCCAACGAGCGACTCACGAACGCGCTGCAGCGCCGCTTCGAGCTCGGCAAACGATTGAAACCGCTCGGCGGGACGTTTTGCCAGGCAGCGCACAACAATAGCCGCAGCATCCGGCGGCGCATTCGGCGCCAGGAGGCGTGGATCGGGCGGCGGCGCTTTGCGAATCAACCGGATCAGGGCATCATCGCGCTGCGCATCGAACGGCAGGCGACCGACGAACAGCTCATACAGGGTGACCCCAAATGCATAGATGTCGCTCCACACACCGGCAGCCGCGCCATCGAAAAGTTCGGGCGCCATGTAGGGCAGCGTGCCGCCAAGACCAGAGGTTGAAAATGTGGCGCGCAAAGAGACTCGCCGTCGCTGCTCGGCATGTTCGGCATCAAAGAAGGTTTGCCAGGGGCGCAGCACTCTCGACAAGCCGAAGTCGGTCACTTTGGCGCGCCCATTAAACGAGAGCATGATGTTGTCCGGTTTGAGATCGCGGTGCACCAGGTTCAACTGATCGACGGCATACTGCATACCGCGGCAGATCTGAATGCCGTAGTCGATCACTTCCAAAGGCTGAAGGCGGCCCACCAGGGCGCGGAGCGGACCGCCGTTCACATACTCAGCGACCACATGAGGACGCCCCATGTAGAGGTGAATATCGTAGGCGCAAACAATGTTAGGGTGGCTGCCCAGACGAATCCAGAGTTCCGCTTCGGCATTAAAACGCCGGATAGCAGCCTCATCCCAGAGATATTTCGTCTGATACGTCTTCAACACGACACGCCGACGTTGCTGGCGGTCGTAGGCAATATAGACGACCCCCATATACCCGCGGCGCACCTGTTGCACCTCGTAGCGCTGTTCGATGACGTCATCGACTTTATATTCGCGCCCGAGTTGCGCGTCGCTGAGACGTCTGCGACGCTGAAACCATCGTTTGAGCATGAGCGGCTCCCTTGCGATACGGTTCAATACTACCACGAAGCCGCCCTAAAAGTAAATATGATGAGAGAGAAGAGACGTTGAACGTTGCAAGTTACAACGTTGAACGTGCTGATCGCACAAAGGCGCAGACTGGAACAGGCGAAGGTATGAAGGTTGCGGGTTGAAGGTAAAATCCTTGATTGTCCAGGTTGTGGGGGATCGCTCTATCGGTTCTCGGTTCTTGGTTCTTGGTTCTTGGTTCTTGGTTCTCGGTTCTCGGTTCTCGGTTCTCGGTTCTCGGTTCTCGGTTCTCGGTTCTCGGTTCTCGGTTCTCGGTTCTCGGTTCTCGTAGAGCGTTCAACCAGATGTTGCCCAATCATTGCCCGTGTTGACCGCCTTGCGGCTGACGTTGGCCCTGGCATCGGCAATCCGCTCGTCCGCCCGGCGGCTGAAGCCGCAGGCTACGGTTGCCAAACCCGCCTGCACAGGCTGCACCGGCGATGCCGGATGATGCGCTCCCAAACCGTCGCGGTTGGGGGAGTGCGGCGAATCTGACCTTTTGTTCATCAGGAAGCCGCTCGCACACCAGGCGGCAGTCGGTCAGATCATATTCGCGCGTTCGGTTCGCAAGGCGTAACAATCTACAACGCGCGTTGGCAGTCGTGGACGCAGACTGCGCAGTGGCATCAGCAGCCCCAGCGGGGCTTTCACTTGCGGTGAGCGTAGTCGAACTGCGTCCTCAGCGAGGGCTTTCGCCCGCAGCGCCCCGGCAGTATTGCACGAATGACTGCGTATTAGTATCAGTTCTCAGTTCTCAGTTCTCAGTTCTCAGTTCTCAGTTCTCAGTTCTCAGTTCTTGTAACCCCCTAACCCCTCACCAGCCCTCGCAGAAACGCCAGATACCCGGTTATCCGCTGCCGTCGCAAACTGCGCCGATGCCCGCACAGCCACTTACCCGCCTCGATCAACAGTTCTGCGCCATATGCCGCCATCAGGAACGCGCGCAATACCGTTGCCAGACGATCGCCATAGCGCAGCCGCGCATACCGCAAACGACTCCGGTGGAAGGTCAGCAATCGCCAGGTTGGAACCTGCGCGCTGCTCTTTCCCTCGTGATGAATAATCTCGGCAGCGGGAAGATAGACGATGCGACCACAGGCGCGCAGACGCTGTTGCCACTCCAACTCCTCGGAATACATAACAAAACCGGCATCGAGCAGACCGGCGCATTCAATCGCCGACCGACGCACCATCAATGCCGCCCCGACCAGCCAATCGACCGTCTGTTCCCGGTCATCCGGCAGATCCATGCAGCGGTAGCGCCGCACCCAGGGGTTGTGGGACCAGCGCCATTCGAGCGGCGTGCTCTCCCAGAACAGGACCCCTGGCGTCGGGAAACGTCGCCGACTCGACTGCACCGTTCCGTCAGGGTAACGCAGCCGCGGACCCGCCACTGCAACATCGGGATGTCCCTCCAGATAGCGCGCCAGCGCCGGAATCGCCCCCCCAACCACTTCGGTGTCTGGATTCAGCAGCAGCACATACCGGACGCTCGCGCCGCTCTGGACGAATACACGACGCAACGCCAGATTGTTAGCGCCGGCAAACCCCAGGTTGCGCCCGGCATCGATCACATCAATATCGGGATGTCGCGTGCGCAGCATGGCGGATGTGCCGTCCGTTGACGCATTATCGACGACAACGATCCGATACGCAATGCTGGAGCCGGCAAGCGAGGCATGCACCGTTGTGATGCACCGATCAAGCAGATCACGGACATTCCAGGACACGATGATAATTGCAAGCATCAGTCGTTGCACCAAAGAGCGAATCTTCACGCCGGACGCTCATTTGATTGCTGTCAGTCCTTTGAGATGAGCATACTTCACCATCTCGAAGAACGCCATCGTTGCGCAGAGGAACAGACCGAGCGCACCATCGCGGTAGCCGCGCAGCGCAACAAAACGCCGGTAGAACTCTCGCACTGGCGCGCCAATGAATGTCCGCCAGCGCACCGGCGCACCTGCCAGAAAGAGGGTCTGCGCTTCCTGAATGGCGTAAGCCCGTTGCTTGCGCCACAGTTCGTCGAGACGTTCGATGTTCAGATGCACCAGATGCCCCTGCATCCTGCCCGCCGGTCCATCGAGCGTTGCAAATTCGTGCACCAGGCGCGCCTCGTCATAGCGCGCACAATCGCGGCGCATCAGGCGCAACTGCGCGTCGGGGTACCATCCGCCGCCCTTCAGTCGCCGGCCAAAGAACAGGTTATAGCGCGGAATCCAGAATCCCGCCCTATCTGTGCCGCTTTTCAAGACCGCGCGAATCTCGTCCGCCAGATCGGGCATCACCCATTCGTCGGCATCGAGGAAAAGCACCCAGGCGCCGGTGCACAAATCGAGCGCGCGATTGCGCTGGGCAGGAAATCCGCGCCACGGCTCAACATACACCCGCGCACCGTAGTCTCGACAGATGGCCGCCGTTGCATCACACGAACGGCTGTCGATCACAGCGACAATTTCAGCGGCAAGACCGACGACGCTGGCGAGCGCATCGCCAATGTGACGCTCCTCATTGCCGGCGATGACCGCGACCGACAGTGAAGCAACCGGCTCAGCAGGAGGTGTCATAGGCGCAACACGCTGCCATACGCCCACAAGCGCGACCGCACCTCGTCACGCCCGATAGTGCGCGAAGCATAGTCGCGCCAGGCGCACAGCATCAACCGCAGCATGCCGGCGTGAATGATCGCCCTGTGCAGCCGCGCAGAACGCTCGCCGTAATGTGTGCGAAAGAACCGCAACCGGCTGGCATACAGCGCCGTCAGCATTCGCACGCGGAACTGACCGGTCGCAGCGCCGCCGACGTGCACCACCTGAGCGCCAGGCGCCTGCCAGATCGCCCAACCTGCGCGGCGCACGCGGTAACACCAATCGACCTCCTCGGCATACATGAAATACCCCTCGTCGAGCAGACCCACCTGATCGATCACTGTACAACGGACAAGCATACAGGCGCCAAGCGGATGATCGATGGGGAAGGGCGCATCACCGGACTGTTCCTGGGGATACCGACCGTGCCACCAGGAGTTGTACAGGCGTCCGGGCAACACCTCGCCGGGAGGAAAGAGATCGAGCAGTGTCATCATCAGCGTCGGAAAGCGAAATGCCGCCGGCTGAAGGGTTCCATCAGGGTTCAGCAACCTTGGCGAAACGACGCCAACACGCGGGTGGGCATCGAGGAACGCCGCCAGCGTCTCAATTGCGCCTTCACGAACAACGGTATCGGGATTGAGCAGCAGCACATACTCGAGCGCCGGATGCTCACGGCGCAACGCATTGATTGCCAGATTAGTCGCAGCAGCGAATCCCAGGTTGCACCCCGCCTCGATGAGTGCAACCTGCGGAAAGCGGGTGCGCACCAGCGCCGCGCTGCCGTCGGCAGAGGCGTTATCGACGACCACGACGTGCAACAGCAGTGAGCACGTCTGGAGCGACTCCAGGCATGCCGCCAGCAGATCGCGCGTATTGAACGATACAAGAGCGACACCAACGCTTCTCATTGCGGCGCGTAGTGTAGCAGGGGAAGGCGCGGCGCGCAAATCACGCCGCTGTACGCACCGTTCAGGCGTGCGGTCGAGAGGCCCGCGACCCGGCGCCAGACGCCAGCCCCCATGGACGCATGCGTCCAGTAATGCCCTGGTGCTGACAATCGATTAGTATATTGCTTGAGGAATATGAATGCTCGATTCACTACCGTACACTTTTTTTCTGGGGGTTGACTTATGGTATACTCCATGGCGAGTCCCAGCCCTAGGAGGAATCATGAGCGGCAACGTACGCCGATACCGTGCCATCCGCCAAGCCTTGAACCGGCTCTACCCCCACGAACCGCAAGGCAACCTTGCCCGCCACCTGAATACCTTGGCAGGGCTGATCAGCGGCATCGTCGGCAGCAAGTCCACGAACCTGCC
>NZ_JBYNRX010000045.1:0-39863 GCF_057785375.1 Roseiflexus sp. | reverse complement strand
CGTCCACCCTGACGCCGCCTTCGTCCACCCTGACGCCGCCTTCGTCCACCCTGACGCCGCCTTCGTCCACCCTGACGCCGCCTTCGTCCACCCTGACGCCGCCTTCGTCCACCCTGACGCCGCCTTCGTCCACCCTTGAATGTTTTCATGAAAACCGCTTCAGGGCTGCCAGTCAATGACGCGCTCATCGATCAGCGTTCCGTCTGCGGCGTACATTTCCAGGCGCGAACGCGAGTCGTCAATAGAAAGGAGCAGCCACAGGCGTCCATCGGGCGTCCAATCCCACGCATAGCGCCAGGAGTCGAGGGTACGGATCGGGCGCAGACCACTGCCATCTGCGGCAACCAGCGTGAGCGTTCGGATGCACTCCTCAACCTGACAAACACCGCGCACATCGATGAAGGCGATCATGCGTCCATCGGGCGATCCGCGCATGCCGGCGATAGTCGTGTCCGGGTTGGCGACGATCGTCTGAGGCATTCCGCCGGTCGTTCCCATCCGATAGATACCTGCACTGTCGCCGGAGTACTGGATGTACGCCAGTAGATCGGGCGCCAGGAAAACCGGGTTGGCGATCCATCCTTCCGCCAGCAGGCGTTCATTGCTTCCATTGGTGCTCACCAGATAGAGATCAGGACCACACGCATCCATGCTCAGATCGACGCATCCGCGCAGGAATGCAATCTGCCCGCCGTCGGGCGACCAGACGGCATCGACCTCGGCATCCTATCCTCAGTGGCAGTCAGGCGCATCGCAGCGCCGGTTGCCGCATCAATCACATAGAGATCGAAGTAACAGGTATCTTGAATACATCCCCGATCGCTCTCCTTCGTTGAGAATACCAGGAACCGTGAGCCGTCGGGCGACCACGAGCCAACCTCGTGCTTTCCTTCATCTGACACGATCAGATGCGCTTCGCCGTTGCTGACAAGATAGATCTGTCGCGCCTCCCCACTACCAACCGACACTGCCAGTCTGTTCTGCCTGGGAGAGGGCAGCACCGTACCGGACACAAATGTATCCGTTCTCGCTTCGAGGGGGAGAGTCACGACATCTTGCGCTTCACCATGCGCCGAATCGAAGGCGAAGACCGTCACCCCTTGCTCTTTCCGCTGGACGTGATAGAAGAGCAAAGGCGCTTGCGCCGGGTTATCGCCAGAGACAGGCGTTGCCGATGGCGGCGCAACCATCTCTGGCGTGTGCGTAACCGTTGGCAGAGCAGCGGTGACGATCAACGGCGATGGAGTGACCCCAGACGAAATCTCGACCGGAAGAGCGGGCGGTCGTGTCACCGGCTCCGAGAGACTGCACGCAGTCAGCAGCATCAGCGCAATGATTGCGCGCAGCCGTTTTGAACACATTCGACGCATCGTCACTTCCTGATGCAAAGCGAGGAATACCTTCGCCGCTTCCTATTGTACATCAGGGCGCAACAGCGCCTTTCGACCCAACATCTTTCAAATAAGCGCACACAAAGGCGCAAAGATGCCGAACCTGAACTTCATTGGAATGGTCCGTCTTCACTTCGTTGAGAGATATTGCCTTTATAGGAGGTCATATATAAAGATCACGTGTGCCAATATCTTGCTCAGCACACGTGATCTCTTCCTGATTATTGGGGTTTCTGGTTCTTATAGTGAAGATCAACCGGACATCAGACAATCGTGTAATCAGCGTGGGCTGCGACAGGCTCAGCCAACGCCGACCGCTTCACCGACGTTGGCTGCGACCGGCTCAGCCAACGCCGACCGCTTCACCGACGTTGGCTGCGACCGGCTCAGCCAACGCCGACCGTTTCACCGACGTTGGCTGCGACAGGCTCAGCCACCGTGGGCTGCAACAGGCTCAGCCACCGTTGGCTGCGACAGGCCCAGCCAACGCCGACCGCTTCACCGACGTTGGCTGCGACCGGCTCAGCCAACGCCGACCGTTTCATTGGCGTTGGCTGCGACCGGCTCAGCCAACGCCGACCGCTTCACTGGTGCAAGCGTGGTTGTCCGGATGGAGATTGCTCGTCCTACTAGTTCCTGGTTCTCGGTTCTCAGTTCTCGGTTCTCAGTTCTCGGTTCTCAGTTCTCGGTTCTCAGTTCTCGGTTCTCAGTTCTCGGTTCTCAGTTCTCGGTTCTCAGTTCTCGGTTCTCAGTTCTCGGTTCTCAGTTCTCAGTTCTCGGTTCTTCTACCCCCTGACCCTTACCCCCCAGCCTCGCTTCTCGGCGCCATAGCGCGGCAACGGCGTGTAGCGCGGCGTATTCCGGCGCTTCGACGGACGCGGCGAACGGAACGGTTCACGCGGCACACGGCGCTCCACCGGTACACGCTCTGGCTGAGGCATGGGCAGTTCCAGCGTCTCGCGGGCATACCCCAGCAACCCCATGATCTGCCCCAGGTTCTGTGGCGCAATCTCGCGTACCACCAGCGCATCCTCGTCCCGCTCGATGATGATCCGCCGCATTTCCGGCGTCAGACAGTGATGCGCCCCGCCACGACCGGCAATCATCTGCTGGTACGCGCCAACGCCGAAGAACGCGATTTTTTGACCGGGATACGGTTCAGGCAGCAATAGCGGCGGGGACCCCGGTCGCGGAAAGAAATCATCGCTATCGCACGTCAATCGCCCCGCGAGCCGCACCGGACGCACCGATCGGTCCCAGCCGTCGAGCGGCAGAATAATGAATTCCTGCCCTGGAACAATCAGGCTATCGGGCAGAGTGACCATCAGACTGCCGTTGAGCAGCGCCCAATCCGGCGCGTTACCCTGGCCACGCTTGACCCGACCGACTTCCATGATAAACACGTTATGCGACGCCACCGTGTAGCGACCAAATTCCCCAACCAACGCCGGTTGCGGAATATCGTGAGCACCGCAAACCGACGCCAGTGTCCACATCAGGCGCTCAAGGAAGCCGACATAGTCGAAACGAAAATCGAGCGAATAGGCGGATGTCGGCATCCCGCCGCCAAAGTTGAACAGCCACAGTGACGGCGTGCGCTGCCGCAGGCGAGCATACGCCTCCGCCGAGCGCGCCAGACGCTCGTTCCAGCGCTCAGGGTCCTCGATCTGGCTCCCTACCATTGCGTGGTACATCACCAGACGATGCGGCGTGTGGCGCAGCCGCTCGACCACGTGTGCAATCTCGTCCGGCGTCAGTCCAAACCGCTCACCGCCGGGATGGCTGGCATCGACATCCGCAGGAGCGTGGCGCTCACGGACGCCGAGGAGCAATGGTTCGCGGCATGCAGCCAGCAACGTCTCGAGTTCGTCGAGATCGTCGATGACCGGCACAACCCGCGTGAACCCTGCGCGGCGCAACGTAACGATTGCCGCGATATAGGCGTTGTCCTTCGATCCGTTGCAGAAGATGAACCGATCCGGCGGCAGAACTCCTTGCTGCCAGAGATGATGCGCAATTGCAACATCCGCTGCCGCAGAGGTTTCGTAGTGCGCGCCGGAACTGATAGCGGTGCGAACGACTTCTTCCGCAAAATTGGCTTTCGTTGCATATGCGTAGATGAAGTCACCGGCATACCCGCTGCCTGCACGTGCTATTTCCGCCCACTCGCGCATGTGCTCGATCTGCGCCGTGATCTGCGGGCAATAGACGACCTCCAGCGGAGCGCCATAGCGCGCCACCATCGCGTTGAGGTCTATTTGATCCGCCAGAAGCAAGCGGTCGCCACGGCGGCTGATGAAATCGTTGATCCGTCCTTCGGGGCCGACGCCATAACGGTCGGTGAACGCGGTGACGTAGGTCTGCCCATTCAATTGGAGTGAACCTCCTTCATCTGCACGAGGCTGGCATTCCGCCAGCGAAACGAGTCCAGAAGACGCGACCGGACTCGCCCGGCAGACTGATGGGCATAAAAATCCCCCGCACTCAGGCAGTGCGGGGGCGCATCCTCGAGAGGTTCGTCAGAGGGGACGATCCAGAACGGCGAGCGCCATACCACACGCCAGAGAGCGTATCTGCTTCGGGCGCGACAGGTCGCAGCAGGATAAATTGGCTTTGCCGTCCATACATCATTCCTGAAAGCTCTACCGGGGTCATCAGTTCATCGGGTGACGAACAACACTCGTGATGACGCTCCAAAAACCGCAACGCACCACTGCGCAGGTTTTTGCCGGAGAGCGCGGACTCCTTCTGGCGCACAGGCGCCAAGAGAGTATTGTAGTGGATTCTGGCGCGATGTCAAGAGGGAAATTGCTCAATTGCTCATAACTGTTCACGCTCTTCCTGGGAGCGCCGGCGTTATGTGAGGCGCCCCGGGGCGGCGGGGCGCCGTGCCTTGGCGCTTGCTGCGACCATTCCGCCGCCGCTTCTCCTTTTCGGGGGCAGCCCCCAAACCCCCATTTGAAGCGACCAGCGGCATCGTTTACCCTAACCGTGAAGAGTTACAATTGCTCATGGGTGCAGGCATGATGTGGCAGGAACCACTGCGCGGGGCTTGCCGCCCGGCGCTGCGTCATCCCTGGCTGGCACACCCGCGCTAAACGAATGAAGCCCCGCTGTTGCAAAGTGACTGTCATCGCGCAGAACGCGAACTTTCGCCGGTCAGCACGCAGGGAGCAGGGCAGGCACGGCGGGCGAGCGCAGTGATGACCGTCACCCGGACGACTACGCTGCCAAACCCAGGCTGCGCTTCTTCTCCTCAACATCGAGGCCATGGAGACGCGCCAGGTTCAAGCCCAGGATTTTCTTCTTCGCTTCCTTCGTCAACTGGCCACATCCATAGCCCTGAACAATATCCTCAGGCAGCTCGAACTCCCAGAACGCCTTCAGCGCACCACGCGGATGCCAGATCGGCGTTTCGCCGCCATAGATAATCTTGTCCTCACCGCACCAGAAGAGGAGCTTCGCCATAGTTTCGGCGAAGACACGCGGCGAACGCACAACGAAGTTCACCGTCGCAGCAATGGAGGCATAGAGGTTCGGGTAGCGCACCAGTTGCCAGCAGATTTCATCGATGAATGGCAATCCGACGTGGAAAATGACGAAATTGATCTCCGGGAAGTTGGCAGCAGCGCCATCCATGTCCCACGCCTGCGTATGCTCGACCGGCTGCGGTCCGAGCGGCACGCCCTTGTGGACGCCGATCAGGTTCACACCCAGTTCCAGCGCCTTCTCGAAGACGGGAAATGCGACCCGCGGATCGTCCATCCGCCACGGGAATGGTTGCCCATAGTCGTAGCGCACATTGTAGAGTTTGAAGGCTCTGGCGCCATACTCTTTGACCTGAATTTCCATCAAATCAAGCGCCTTCTTCCCCTCAAGCGGGTTGATCGACCCCCAAAATACCGCCCGGTCAGGATATTTACGCGCCATATCAGCGCACTTCTCCCAACTCGACAGCCCATCCTTGAACAGGTCGGTCAGCGGCAACGGCTGCGCGACGATCATATCGGTCGCGCTTTCGTCAAAGACCATGCGTGCAATTTCATCGACCGTCCATTCGCGCATGTACTCTTCGCGCGTGAGGGTTTTTTCGCCAGGGGCGTTGAGCACCTGATGGAAGGCGTACAGATGCTCGATAAACATCTCTCCCGGCTTTCCAAAGGCGTTAGACCTGTCGAAGTTGAACACGTGACAGACACCGTCGAACACGAACGCATCGTCGATCATGGCGATCCTCCTGAACCTGCTGATACGCTACTGGTCCGACTCACGAAGCCGACGCTCGCGCGCCAGGCGCGCTTCACGCAGTGGAAGAAGTTGGTCCAGCGGGAGACGCAACCGTTCACGCGCCGCTGCCGACAGGCGCTCTGGAGACCAGGGGACGTTCCAGGTGATCTGGACGTTGACCGCTTCGACTCCCTGGAGGCTTTTGACTTCTTCTTCCATCATCTGCAAGAGGTGAAGTGAAAACGGGCACCAGCCGGTTGTCAGGATGATGTCGATATCAATCTGCCGGCCTGATACCCGCACTTGCTCGATCAACCCCATGTCCACCACGCTGACTTCTCGTTCCTTGCAACAAGGATCGTAGCAACGCTGAAGGACAGTCATCACATCATCCACAGAGACGGGGATTTGCACTGCTGAAGAATCAGCGGTCACGGCTTCGGCCATAGACACCTCCTTGTGCGAAATGAAAAATAGAACGATGACCCATCCTGACACTCAGGACGGGCAGGGATGAACCATATGCAATAGTGCGGCAGATGCCGCGTTTATACGTTCCTCAGATGTACACGTTTCTTATGCGGTGCGGAGACTTGCCAGGTTAGCATAGCACGCACCAGACGGGCATGTCAAGATGTTTGGTGCGATTGCATCTTTCTGGTTGCGCTGAGCGGGCAATCACTGCCTATCGCTTCTCCCCCGTCGCCAGCGCACATCACACTCACTGCGGTTGCCGAGAGCGCGGTGCAGCACATCGAGCAACGCAGCGCTTGCGCCGCGTTCAGCAAGGAGCGCCAGCGTCTCGCGGTTGAGGTAGAAATCGGTGCCTTCCACGCTCTCCATCTCCGGGTTGTCGAATAACACTCGCATCTCTTTGCCCGTGACCACGCCAACCGGCTCATCAGTATGCGCGTCGGCAAGAGTGAATTCCTCAGCGTCCTCCAGCGGCGGGCTGAAGAGATCGGCAATATTGATACGCAGTGGCAAGACCCGCACAGGCGGCGTTGCCTCCTTCAGCTCCACCGGTTCATCATCCTCGCGGAGAAGGGTCTCAACAATCACGCGCGCAGCATCAGGCCGACCGATGTTGCGCGTATTTTCACGCATGCGCGCCAGGCGCTCGGGATGCTGTAGCAGGCGGTCGATTTTGTACGCCAGCGTCGTCATCTGGTTGCAACGCAGCGCCACCCCCTCTTCGAGTAAATGGTCGCTATTGCGCTCTTCTTGACCGGGAATGGGTGCAATGATCACCATGGGCAGACCGGCAGCCATCGCTTCCGACGAGGTTAACCCGCCAGGTTTGCCGATCAGGAGGGTTGCTATCTTCATCAACATCGGCATCTCATCAGTAAAGCCGAGCACGCGGAAACGCTTCGCCTGCGGCGCTACCAGTTCGACGAGTTCGGTGCGCAGTTCTTCGTTTCTGCCGCACACCACAATCACCTGCGATGGCGTGGTCATGCTCATGATCTGCTGCACCGCCTCACGCGCCGGACCAATCCCCGCAGCGCCAGCCGATAGCAGCAGAATCGGCAGGTCGGGGCGCAGGTGGTAGCGTGCCAGCACCTCGTCACGGTCAACCGGCATCCCGAACACCGGATCGACCGGGATGCCGGAAACGGTAATGCGATCCTCCGGCAGTCCCAGCGCCATCAGGTGCACCTTTGTTTCCTCCAGCGCCACAAAATAGCGGTTGAAACGCGGGCTGAGCCACATCGAATGAAAGTCGTAATCGGTCGTCACGATTGCCAGGCGCGTCTCGAACGCTTCCTCCGCCAGCAACTGCGCCACAATACCGGCTGGCATAAAGTGGGTACAGACGGTTATCGTCGGCTTGAACTCGCGGATGAAGCGCGTCAGCGGGTCGGCATTGATCCGGTCGAACAGCAGGCGGAAGGCGTCGGTCTTCCAGGGTTCGTCGCTCGCCTGGTACCACCACCCCAACAGTTGCGGCCGTTCCTGCACCAGGCGCAGGTAGAGGTCGGAGTAAAAGGCGCGGTACAGTTCGTTGGTGCGTTCGAGCGCGTCGAGGTTGACCAGTTCTGCGACCTGCGGCGAGCGCTGGAAGACCTTTTCGAGCGCAGCGGCGGCGGCTTTGTGCCCCGAACCGGCGCTGGTGGACAGAATAAGAATGCGGTGGTTCACTATCGATCCTTCCCGTGAAAGCAGCCCATAGTATTGTATCCGGTTGTGAACCGACGCTCAAGGGGCGCGCCGGAGGGAGGCCGTTGCGAATCGACAGGCGGCGCCGCTGAGCGCGTATTTGAACAAGTCGATCAGGCAGGCGAAGGCGCTGCCTTTGCCTATCCAACTGCACCTCAGATACGTTCTAACGCAATGCCGATGCCATGCGAGGCATTGCATCAAGTGGCAAGACGGTGATCTGCGTGGTGAGGGCGTACTCCTGCCTCCCTGGATAGATGACCCACAGGTGTTCCAGCCCCAGATCGCTCAAGGCAATGCGCATTGAGCGGGTTATGCCGGGGGCGTCGGCATATTTGATCTCGAACCCGTAGCGTTTGCCCTGGAGATGAACCAGCAGATCCAGCTCAGCGCCGCTGTGGGTTGCCCAGAAATAGGCATCGCGCGTATCCAGCAGTCGAACGATCTGCTCAATAGCGAACCCCTCCCATGAAGCGCCCAGCTTGGGATGCGACTGAATTTCAGCCAGCGTTCCCAGAAGCAGCAGTCCGTGCAAGATGCCGCTATCCCGGATGTACACTTTGGGCGATTTGACCTGTCGTTTTCCAAGATTCTCGAACCACGGCGGCAACACGCGCACCATATATGCGCCAGACAGGATGTCCAGGTAACGCCGTGCAGTGGACTCAGAAGCGCCCAATGATCGCGCGAACTCGGCGGCGTTCCATTGTTGACCGTGGCAGTGAGCGACCATGGTCCAGAAGCGGCGCAGGGCTTCTGCTGGAATGGTGATCCCAAGTTGAGGAATATCGCGCTCCAGAAATGTTCGGATGAATGCCTCGCGCCATGCCAGGCTGCTGGCATCGTCATCAGCGAGGAACGACCGGGGAAAGCCGCCGCGCAACCAGAGCCGGTCACATTGCGCCACACCGGCTTCAGTCAGATCGAACCCGGCGAGATCGACAAACCCGATGCGCCCCGCCAGCGACTCCGACACACCACGCACAAGATGCGGCGAGGCGGATCCCAGGAGCAGAAATCGGGCGGCGTTGTGCGGACGATCAACCAGTACGCGCAACAACTCGAAGAGATCAGGGCGTCGCTGCACCTCATCGATGATGATCAGCCCGGAGAGCGACTCTAAGACGGTCAGCGGCGCGGAGAGACGTCGCACATCCACGGGATTCTCAAGATCAAAATAGGTGGACGGTTGCTGCTCGCCAACCATCCGGGCTACTGTCGTCTTGCCACATTGCCGCGGACCCAGAAGAGCGACAACCGGGTGAATCGCCAGCAGGCGCGTGATCTGATTGATAACTGTGGGGCGTGGGATGAGCATGCCCGTACTATAATCCTTGAAAATCTGAATGTCAAGCGTGGATTTTCAAGGTTTTTGAGATCAGGACAATTGCCGGAGTGAAGGCATTGGTTACCTTTACCGACCCATGAGACTCGATGGAATGATCTGGAATCCTTCTGCACTGAAGGTGTATCCTTGTTTCTGTAAATTGAGGGGACGGGCCTGACCGAGGTGGGCGGGTTCGGGTGTATCCTTGGCGTTGCAACACACCCAAGAAAGGAACCCCCAATCACCCGCCAGCACGATTGCACCCTATCCCCAGACCTGGTGCAGCTGATTGCCGACCAGGGTTTGGACGCCGTGCCAGAACTGATCCGCATTGTCATCAATCATGCCATGCACGCTGCACGCAGCCGGTATCTGAACGCCGAATTGCATGAACGCACCGCCGAACGGCGCGGCTATGCCAATGGCTACACACCCAAGACGGTCACGACGCGCATCGGCAACGTGACGTTTGACGCGCCGCCGGTGCGTGACGGCAGCTGCTCCCCCCAGGCGCTGGAGCAAGGCTTGCGCAGTGAACGCGCCCTCGCCCTGGCGCTGGCCGAAATGTATGTCCAGGGCGTCTCGACGCGCAAGGTGGCGGCGATCACCGAGCAGGTGTGTGGCGTCGAACGCGCCTCGACGCAGGTCAGTCGGGCGGCGGCGCAGTTGGATGCCGCCCTGGAACAGCGGCGCCCCCGCCCGCTGGATGCCTGTCGCTATCTGCTGCTGGATGCGCGCTACGACAAGGTGCGCATCGATGGGCAGGCGCGTGACGCCGCCGTGCTGATCGCGATGGGCGTTCGTGACGACGGCAAGCGCACGCTGCTGGGCGTTTCGGTGGCGGTTGGCGAACATGAAGCGCACGGGCGCCAGTTTCGCCAGAGTCTGGTGCAGCGCGGCCTGACGGGCATGCAGCTGATTGTCAGCGATGCGCATGCGGGACGGCAGGCCGCGCGTCGCGCGGTATTTGGCGGCGTCCCATGGCGGCGCTGCCAGTTCCATCTGCAGCAGAACGCCCAGGCCTACGCGCCGCGGCAGGAGCTGAAGGCCGAGGCGGCGGCCGACATCCGCGCGATCTTCACCGCGCCCAATCGCGCCGACGCCGACAGCCTGCTGGCGCGTACGGTGCAGAAATACGCCAAAACCGCATCGAAGCTGGCCACGTGGCTCGAAACCGCCATTCCGGAGGGCGTGCCGGTTTTCCACCTGCCAGCGGCGCACCGCACGCGCCTGCGCACCGTGAACGCCCTGGAACGGCTGAACCAGGAGATCCGTCGGCGTACCCGCGTAGTGGGCGTCTTTCCGAACGAAGCGTCCTGCCTGCGCCTGGTGAGCGCCCTGGCCATGGAACCCAGCGACGAATGGGAGGCCGGCAAGGTCTATCTCACCTTGACGGATTGAACGTTTGTTCGATACGTGCAACGTCATGATGGTATACCACGAATCAATTTACAGAAAAATACTTGACTGATCTTCCTTCGATATCGTTGGATTGAAACTCGCCTTTCCGAATTCGACGAATAAACTCTATCGCCCGACGGCGCACCTCGTCTCTTGCGATTGTCTTATCACTGGTTGCCACATAATGTGCCACGGACTCTCGCACCATCTGAGAGATGGAAACGTTCTTCAGCCTTGCCAGTTCCTGTAGTGCTACAACCTGTTCTTCAGTCAGATGCACAACGACTCGCTTCATAACATGCTCCTGACATGGGGTATGATACGCAGCTATAAGTATACCACCTGGGCACATCACTGTCCTTGGCGCTCTCATAGGAAGATCACCTGCCATCGACCAATCGAGCATCCGTTGACCGCCTTGTGGTTGGCGTGGGCTGAGCCTGTCGAAGCCCGCGCTAGCCGCTCCACAGGTGCAGGCGTGATTGTCCAGGTTCTGGTTGATCGCTCTATCAGTTTGCCGCAACCTGCACCCACCCGACAACCACGGCATCCTGTCCGGCAATCGGAGTCGGGCGACCGCTTGACGGGTCGTATACGACGAGCAGCAGGCGGTAATCGCCAGGCGGTATGGCGGCATCGAGCGTCAGCGGGATGTCCTGCCGCACCGCTTCGCCGGGCGCCCAGGCAGGTGCGGGATGCCAATCGCCCAGCAGACCATCCCACTGCGCCCATTTGCGATTTTCTTCGTCCAGCACCTGGAGCGACACCATTGGCAGCAGGTTGATACGCTCACGTTCACCGGCTGCGCGCCAGTAGACCTGGACGTTCAGACGTTCGCCGGGGGAGAGCGGCGTCACAGGGGTTACGCCGGGCGGGGGCGATTGGTGCTCGAGGATGACCTGTTCGAGCGCCAGGTGCAACTCGCCGCATGCCAGCGGCGTTCCGTCGAGGAGTACACGCTGATGCGCAGGGAGCGGCGAGGCGTCAGACCGGGCGCGGGCGGTTTCGACCGAGAAGGCGACCGGCTCGAACGCGGCCACTGAGCCGCCAGTGATCGTCATGGTCAAGAGCGGCGCCTGCGCAATCACTGCGCCGCCGCTGTAGATCGCCAGAACGCCAAAGTAGCGACCATCGGGAGGCGTTGCGATGATGTCGGCTTCTAGGAGTGGCGTAGGAACGCCATTCACCCGCGCCTCGGATGCACCACGCGACAGGTCGAGCGCCAGGCGCCATTCACCCGCTGACGGCGCGGCCGCCAGCAATCGCGCGATACGCACCGGTGCGTCGAACGTGTCGCCGATGATGGTCACTTCGTAACGCAAGGCATGGTTGCCCGGATTCGCCAGGCGCGTGGTCAGGACAATCTGATCGGACTGCTGTTCGCTCGCCGCGCTCCACGCCACGCGGGCTGCGTCGAGCGACGTCGAGACCGGCATCGGCGCGGCGGTCGGGAGGGTGACGGCGTGCACCAGCGCCAGCGGCGCTGCGGGAATGACCTGCACAGTTGCACCGGCTTGCGCTTCAATCACTGTAACCCCCGCCTCCAGTGAGTGCGTTGTGGTTATGTCGCCCTGGCGCAATGTCACGGTTTGCGGTTCCAGCGTCGCCAGCGTCAGGCGCAACGTCGCAGCCTGCGGCGTCTCCAGCGTGAAGGGTTCATCGGGCGCGATGACGCGATTGTGCCCGGCGCGCCGCCAGATCGCCAGCGATGCAGGCGATTTTGGATCGACTGTTGCAGCAACATAACTGTCACTGCGCCCCGGCACGAAGGTCACGTCCGGCGGCATTTCGTAGAGCGCGATCGCGCTGCTCCGCCAGCGTTCCTTCGCACCAATATCCAGGGGCCAGGGGTCCTCGCGCGCCGCCAGCGCCACGTAGTCCGGCGTTCCGCCGGGGGTCCAGAAGGACTGCGCAGCATACGCAGCGGCAACCCGTCCCCAGATCTCTTTGCCATACAGCATTGTCGCCAGCATGCCATTGATCGGTCCGGTCAGGGTCTCATCACCACTCAACAGCACTGTCGCACCATGCGGCAGGTGCGCTGCCACCTGGTCGAATGCGGCAATATCACGGGTGAAGATTGCCGGTCCACGCGCATGGTCGGCAACCGTCAACGCCTGCGCCCAACCGGTGCAGGCAAGGATCAGGAGCGCAGCGCCGGATGCCAGAAGCATGCCGGCACGCTTCGCGCGTTCGGCGATTCGCTCCGCCCCGTATGCTGCCAGTCCCCAGAGCACGAACGACGTATAGGCGGCGCCCTTCATAAAGCCGTACTCATACGGTCTGCCAAAGCGCAGCCAGATCAGCGCTGCTGCGATTGCGGCAACGGTCAGCGCCCATCGCAGTCGTGTCCGCTCCTTCGCGCCGGTATCATCGTGCTTTCGACGTGGCAGAACCAGCGCAGCAAGCGCCAGCAACCCCGTCGCCAGCAGCGCAGCGCCCGCCAGCAGGTCAGGAGGTTGAGCGCCGCCGCTCGTCAGGCGGAACGCGGTCAGCCCCAGGATTTCGTCAACTCCAATGAACCGATCGGGTCCGATTTTCGGCTCGATCAGCGAGTAGTGGAAACTGAATCCCTCGAAATAATCCCGAATCGCAAGCGCAGATGCGGCCAGGGTCAATCCGGCGAGCGTCAATGCTGCCAGCGCCAGTGCGATCGGCGTCGGGCGCAACTGCGGATCGCGCCACGTTTCGATCAGACGCGCCGCTCCTGCGGCTGCAATCAGCGGCGCAGCGATCACCAGCGCCGGGTAGTAGGCGACGGGTACGGCAGCCAGAACGATTGCCGCCAGCAGCGCCGCGCGCCATGCCGCCAGGCGGCGCTGCGCCAGATCATCGACCGCCGCCAGCCCGACGGTGAGCGCCAGCGCCAGCAGGCACCAGGCGGACATCTGCATCCCGAAGTTGAAATAGCCAATCCAGAGCATGAGCGACGCCAGCGCGGTGAGCGTGGCGCCGAGGAATGCCCCGACCCGGCCTGCCCCCATCGTTGCGCGCAACCAGACATACACCGACAGCGCAGCAAGCGCCCGCATAAACGCAATCACTGGCGCGAATGATGCCAGTGCGCTGGCGCCGCTGAGAATCATCGTCATCCCCTGGAACACTGAAAAGCCAAGGGTCAGTCCGATCCGCGGCGGATGCGCTGCCAGATTGCGCAGGAGGCTCTGTGGCGCTTCCATAATCTGCGGCAGAGGATAGTCGATCAGATGCTGCGCCATCGGCAGGTATGCTTCGGTATCCCACCCGCGCCCGATGATTGTCGGGTAGCCATAACCGATCAGCGGCAGGAGGCCGGTCAGCAGCGCCAGCAGCGGAGGGATCAGCGCCTCCGGTTGGGCGCGAAGCCACGCCAGCGGTTGTGGCGGTCCGCAGGACCGCCAGGCAAGCGCATTCAGCACCGTTGCACCGATGAGAACGGCGATCAGCGTCCAGCGCAGGTTCAACGCCAGGCTTGCCAGCATGAACCCGCTCCAGAGCAGAACAGCATAGCCGATCAGCGGCGTCAACAGCGCACGGAACGGCGCCAGCGATGGCGGTAGCGCCAGCCGTGCCACTCCCCATCCGACGTAGCAACACAATGCCGCTGCAGCAATGAGAATGAGGCTCAGTTCGACAACGAACGGCATGGCTGTACATTACTCTAGAGACTGGTGAGGAAACGCTCTGGCATACACTTCTGCAAGATCCAGAGTGCAGTCGATAGCAGGGAGGTGCACAGCACCGTGAAGGTCAGAGGTTTCGCTCAAGAACCATTGATAATCAGAATAGCGTACAAAATGTTCTACATGCGGCTCATGCTGTGATACAAGCATATACTCCTTCAACGAAGAATGGGAAACACCGTACATTCGCGTTGCCGAGTTTGAGCGTGCAAAGTGGCAATGATATTGGCGACGATGATATTGTGGGTGGCTGTAGCGCCCACCGCACATACATCGACCTCGACATACTCGTGTTTGACGTCGCTGCTGCGCTCGAATGCGAGATATTCTTCAACTGTCCAGGATCGCTCCGGCTGTGCGGTCATGCGGTCTGGCTCCAACATCTTCCGAACACGCTCACCCAGAGGCGCAAAGGCGCAACAACTCTGTATGATAAAGTCATCGACGCTCGTATGCTCTTCCTTTTCATGGAGCGACCAACCAGATGTTGCACAATACTTGCCCGTGGTGACCGTCTTGCGGCGGACGTTGGCTGATCTGTCGCAACCAACGTCTGCTGCTCCACGTCCTTGATTGTCTAGGTTTCGGTTGATCGCTCTATTAGTTACGCATACTCCAGCAATGCCTATCATACGAGGAAACCGGCAGTTCTGCAAACAGGGCGGGTTTATAGGCGCAGTCACGACCGTCAGAGCGAACGCGCCGCAGCGGTCGGGGCAGATCGGCAGCCTGCCCCAACCCTTTGAACGCATGTCTACCGGCGCGCGAGAATATGATCGAGGGGCGAGAGGCGAGAGGCAAGAGGCGAGGGGCGAGAGGCAAGAGGCGAGGGGCGAGAGGCGAGGGGCGAGAGGCGAGGGGCGAGGGGCGAGAGGCGAGGGGCGAGAGGCGAGGGGCGAGAGGCGAGAGGCGAGAGGGTGGCAGGTTGAAGGTTAGGAAGCCTAACCGCTAATCCATCGGTTCCTCGTTCTTGGTTCTCGGTTCTCGATTCTTGGCGCTCCCCCATATTCTGGTATGATAACAGCAGTCTACCACTTCGCACATCAGGAATCGACCAATGACCTCCAATCGTTATGCATTCTTCAACGGGGAGTTCATCCCAATCGAACAGGCGCAGGTCAGTGTGATGACCGCAGCCCTGAATTATGGTCTCGGCGTCTTCGAGGGCATTCGCGCCTACTGGAATGCCGACGACGGTCAGCTGTACGTCTTTCATCTCCGCGAACACATGGAACGTCTGAAACGCTCCAGCGTGATTATGTTCATGGATCTGCCCTACAGTGCCGATGAACTGTGCGACCTGACCGTCGAACTGCTGCGGCGCGAGGGATTCCGCGAGGACGCCTACATCCGCCCGCTGGTCTTCAAGAGTGACCACACAATCGCTGTCCGGCTCAACGATATGACCGACACCTTTGCGTTGTATGCCGTTCCCTTCGGTCAATACATTCCCGGAACGGCGGTACGCGCGTGTGTGTCGTCGTGGCGACGCATCGAGGACAACATCATGCCGTCGCGTGCGAAAGTTTCCGGCGGGTATGTGAACTCGGCGCTGGCGAAGACCGAGGCGCTGCTCAACGGCTACGACGAGGCAATCGTGCTCGGCAGCGACGGGCAGGTCTCGGAGGCAAGCGCGGCGAACCTGTACATTGTGCGCAACGGCGCTCTGATTACGCCGCCGATTACCAGCGATATTCTCGAAGGGATCACCCGGCGGGTGGTGGCGCAACTTGCGCAGGAGGAGTTGAGTGTGCCGGTCATCGAGCGACCCATCGATCGCACCGAGTTGTATGTCGCGGAGGAAGCCTTCTTCTGCGGCACCGGCGCAGAGGTCAAGCCGATCATCGAGATCGACCGGCGACCGGTGGGGAATGGCGCTGTCGGCCCAATCACGGCGCGCCTGGTGGAACTGTACGGCGCCGTGGTGCGTGGGCGGTTGCCCGCCTATCGCGCGTGGTGCACACCGGTCTACGCAAACGAGGGGGCATGACCATGGCGGAGGCATTGCTGATCGAAGCGGTTCGCACACCGGTCGGGAAGCGGGGGAAGACGCTGCGCGATATCCATCCCGTCGATCTCCTCGGCCAGCACATCGCCGCATTGCTGGCGCGGGTCGGCGTTGATCCGTCCGCCATCAACGATGTCATTGCCGGATGCGTCGGTCAATCGGGGGAGCAATCCGCCAATATCGCGCGCAATGCCTGGCTTGCCGCCGGTCTGCCCGAATCGGTCCCGGCGACCACCATCGACCGGCAGTGCGGTTCGAGCCTCCAGGCGATCCATTTCGCGGCGCAGGGGGTCATGGCAGGCGTGTATGACCTGGTCATCGCGGCTGGCGTCGAGTCGATGAGCCGCGTACCGATCGGCGCCTCGATTGCGGTGGGACCAGGCACGCCGCTCAGTCCGGCACTGGCGCAACGCTACAGCCTGGAGCGCGGATGGTTCGATCAGGCGCGCAGCGCAGAGTGGATCGCGCGCGAGTGGCGTTTCACCCGTGAAGACCTCGACCGGTACAGCCTGCGCAGTCACCGCCTGGCTGCCGAAGCGCGCGCCGCCGGTCGCCTGGTGCCTGAAATCATCCCCGTCGCGCTGCCGAGAGGGGACGTGTTCGATACCGATGAAGGCATTCGTGCTGACACGTCGGCAGAGCAGATTGCCGCGCTCAAACCCGCCTTTCCTGAACTGGACCTGATCACTGCCGGCAACGCCAGCCAGATTTCCGACGGCGCAGCGGCGGCGCTGATCGCGTCTCCGGCGGCTGCACGTGCGCTGGGGCTGCAACCGCGGGCGCGGTTCGTCTCTTTTGCAGTTGTTGGCGTCGATCCGATCACCATGCTGACTGGACCCATCCCGGCGACGCGGCGTGTGCTGGAGCGAGCAGGTCTGCAGGTCGATGATATTGACCTGTTCGAGGTCAACGAAGCGTTTGCGTCCGTGGCGCTGGCCTGGCAGAAGGAGATCGGCGCACCCTGGGAGCGGCTTAACGTCAACGGCGGCGCAATTGCACTTGGACATCCGCTGGGTGCAACCGGCGGGCGAATCATGGCGACCCTGCTGCACGAACTGGAGCGCCGCGAGGGACGTTACGGTCTGATTGCCATCTGTGAGGGGGGCGGCATGGCGAATGCGACGATCATCGAGCGCGTGTAAACGTCACCCTACGCCGCATCGAACACCGCATCGACATCCACGGCAAAGCCGTCGAGCAGCCGGGAGGCTGCCGATTCGCCGCGACGAAACGCGCCAGACGTTCTGTATACGTTGCGCTCCAGAACCAGGACCGTGATTGTTTCGTCTATGGGGTTGACAATCCAGTATTCTGGTATGCCCGCCTGTGCGTAATCACGTGGTTTTTCGACCGTGTCACGCTCTGGATGATCAGGGCTTACGATCTCGACAACGAGATCGGCGCCCAGCCAGAACTCGTTCTGATTTCGTGGATCGCGGGCATCGCAGAGAAGCATGATATCCGGCTCACGGAAAGCGCCCGGACGCACCCGCAGCCGTAAAGGAGCATAGAATACGGCGCCGCCCCTGGGTCGCACGAACGCAAGCAAAGCAAGCACGAGAACGAGTGAAATCGCCTGGTGCTTGCGCGTTGGCATGGGCAACACCTCGATAACGCCGTCGGTAAACTCGATGAGGCGATTGGTCTGCCGGGTGAGGGCGAGGTACTGCTCCTCGCTCCATGAACCCTGCAAGGCGTCCAGGTCGATGTCAAGGCTATCGGCGGCGCGTACCATGCGAAGCTGACCTGTCGATGCCGGAGCAGTCATAAAACATCTCTGTTACAAAGAATGATGCTCATTTGCAGATGAGAATATCGCTCCTGAACGTCTCGAGTGCGCAGCGCCGTATGCTGGTAGTATAGTCAAGCATTCCGAGATGCGCAAGGTGTACACTATGCTGAACCACTCTGCCTATGCGTGCAACAATTCGCTGCAGTGAATGGATCTGACGGCGCACTGCACAGACAGGGGTGCACAACGGCGGCGCTGTCGGTGCGAAACGACATTGGGCGGAGCACTGCGCAGACAAGGGTGCACGGACAACAAGACGACGTGCGCGATTCCTGGTTCCAGGCTTCCAGTTCTCGGTTCTCAGTTCTCGGTTCTCAGTTCTCAGTTCTCAGTTCTCAGTTCTCAGTTCTCAACCATATTATACACATTTCTTCCTGGTTCCCGCAATACTGCCCGTTGCACATTTCCTCATACTGATGTAATATCCTGAATAACTCCAAAAGTTGCAATGGAACGTATACGCGTTGCAACCGGCCGGAATATAGGCGCTTTCTACAAGGGGGAAAGATTATGTCAAAAAAATGGGTCTACCTCTTCACCGAAGGTAACGCGTCAATGCGCGATCTCCTCGGTGGCAAAGGCGCTGGCGTGGCTGAGATGACCCGTACCGGCGTCCCTGTTCCTCCCGGTTTCACTATCACCACCGAAGCCTGCAACGAATACTACGCGCGAGGCAAACAGTTCCCCGAAGGATTATGGGAACAGACCCTCGAAGCGTTGAAAGTGATCGAAGAGCAGGTCGGCAAGAAGTTCGGCGACCCGAACAATCCGCTGCTGGTCTCAGTTCGCTCCGGCGCGCGCGAGTCGATGCCCGGCATGATGGATACTGTCCTCAACCTCGGTCTCAACAAAGAGACGCTCGAAGGAATAGCCCGTCTCACCGACAACCCGCGTTTCGCCGCCGACGCCTATCGGCGGTTCGTTCAGTTGTTCGGCAAGATCGTGCTCGGCGTCGATGGCGAGAAGTTCGAGCACGTGATGAGCGAGGCGAAGGGCAAAGATCGCCAGGATACCGATCTGAGCGCTGAAGAATTGATGCAGATCGCCGAAACATTCAAAGCGATCATCAAAGAAGACGCCGGGGTCGATTTCCCTGAAGACCCGTATGAGCAGTTGCGTATGGCAATCACGGCGGTCTTCAACTCCTGGATGGGGCGCCGCGCCGTCGATTACCGCCGCGTCTACAAAATTCCCGACACGCTCGGCACCGGCGTGAACGTGCAGACAATGGTCTTCGGCAATATGGGCAACGACAGCGCAACCGGCGTTGCTTTCACGCGCAACCCGGCAACCGGCGCCGACGAACTGTACGGCGAGTATCTGGTGAACGCGCAGGGTGAAGATGTGGTAGCTGGCATCCGCACGCCCAAACCGATCAGCAAACTGCGTGAGGAAATGCCCGAGGTGTACGAGCAGTTCTCCGAGATTGCCAAGATGCTCGAGCGGCACTACAAAGACGTGCAGGACGTTGAGTTCACCATCGAGCGCGGTAAACTCTGGATGCTCCAGACGCGCAACGGCAAGCGCACCGGTATGGCAGCGGTGAAGATCGCTGTCGATATGGTCAATGAAGGGCTGATCGACAAGCGCACCGCGCTGCGCCGCGTCCAGCCGGAGATGCTCAACCAGTTCCTTTTCCCGATCGTCAACCCCAATGTCGCCGAGCACGCTACCAAACTGGCGCGCGGGCTGGCTGCCGGTCCCGGCGCCGCACAGGGGCGTGTCGTGCTTGACCCGGACGAAGCGGCAGCACGCTCGGAGCAGGGCGAGCGCGTCATTCTGGTGCGCACCGAAACAGCGCCCGAGGATTTCCACGGCATGGTCGCATCCCAGGCGATCCTGACAGCGCGCGGCGGATTGACCAGCCATGCGGCGGTGGTGGCGCGCCAGCTCGGCAAGTGCTGCGTCTGCGGCTGCGGCGACCTGGAGATCGACTACAAGGCTGGCACGGTGCACGTCCACGGAACTGACATCACCCTGAAGGACGGCGACTGGATCACGGTCGATGGTCACTCTGGCTGGGTCTATGCCGGCCAGGTCGAAACGCAGGAAGCGGAAGTCATTCAGGTGATTCGCGGCCAGATGAAGCCGGAAGAATCGAAACTCTACAGCTACTTCACCACCTTCCTGAGCTGGGCGGACGAAGTGCGCCGTCTCGGGGTGCGCGCCAATGCCGACACACCGACCGATGCACGTATGGCGCGGCTCTTCGGCGCCGAAGGCATCGGTCTGTGCCGCACCGAGCACATGTTCTTCGAAGGCGACCGCATCGACGCTGTGCGCGAGATGATTGTGGCGAACACCGTCGAGGAACGGCGCAAGGCGCTGGCAAAGATCGAGCCGCTCCAGCAGGGAGACTTCGAGGGCATTTTCGAGGTCATGGACGGTCTACCGGTCACTATCCGCACGCTCGACCCGCCGCTCCACGAGTTCCTGCCGCACGGCGACCACGAGATCGAGGACCTGGCGCATAAGATGGGCATCGACGCCATGGTGCTCAAAGCGAAGATCGAGGGTCTGCGCGAGGCGAACCCAATGCTCGGCTTCCGCGGCTGCCGCCTGGGCATCGAGTATCCGGAGATCACCGAGATGCAGGCGCGCGCCATCTTCCATGCGGCAGCCAACTGCCAGGCGCGCGGCATCACTGTGCACCCTGAGATCATGATCCCGCTCGTCGGCGATGTGAGTGAACTGCGGATGCAGGGCGACATTGTGCGCCGCGTCGCCGATGAGGTCATGGCGGAGACCGGACAAAAGATCGACTACCTGCTCGGCACCATGATCGAAGTGCCGCGCGCTTCATTGACCGCCGACAAGATTGCGACGGTTGCCGAGTTCTTCTCCTTCGGCACCAACGACCTGACGCAGATGACGTTCGGCATGAGCCGCGACGATGCCGGACGCTTCCTGCCGCTCTACGTCGAACGCAAACTGCTGAAGGACGACCCGTTCGAGGTGCTGGATCAGGAAGGCGTCGGGCAGTTGGTGCGGATGGGGGTTGAGCGCGGGCGCAGCACCCGCCCCGATTTGAAGACCGGCATCTGCGGCGAGCACGGCGGCGAGCCGGAAAGTGTGAAGTTCTGCCATCGCGTCGGGCTGAACTACGTCTCATGCAGCCCATACCGCGTCGTCATCGCCCGGCTGGCGGCAGCGCAGGCGGTTCTGGAAGAGCAGAAATAATCGGCGGTCCAGGCGCCTGTTGGAACGCAGAGAGTGGAAGGTAAAGAGCGGAAGGTGGAGACGTTGTAATGCAACGTCTCCACCTTTTGTCGCCACCTTCCATCTCACGTCTCCACCTTACGTCTTTACCCTCCATACGCTCCCGCGAACTGAAACGCAGCAACGGCATAGGTGTCGCGCTGTGGGTGGCGCCATTCCTCACAGACCCGCCGGTAAACCTCCTGCGTCGTCTGTGCGATGGTCTGCCAATTGTAGCGTGTGCAGACTTCCTGAAATGCATTTGCGGCACGCTGTTGCGACCAGTCGGGATGCGCCAGCGTATGTCGGATGCCCCAGGCGAGTGAGTCGACATTGTTCGGATAGACCGTCAGCCCGGTTTCGTGGAGCCTGACGACCTCGGCAAGCCCGCCGGTATGCGCCACGACGACCGGGCACCTCGATGCCATCGCCTCCAGCGCCACAATGCCGAACGGTTCGTAGAGCGACGGGAACACTGCTGCATCCGCCGCGTGGTACAGCCAGTCGCGCTCCTCATCGCTGATGCGACCAGCGAAAAGAATGGCGTCTGTCAGACCCGCACGGTGCGCGCGCTCCTGAAGCGCATCGAGATATGCGCCAGCGCCGGCAATGACCAGGCGCGCCTGCGGGAACTGCGTCAGCACCTGCGACCAGGCATCGACCAGGACGTGCAATCCCTTTTCATACACAATCCGCCCGACCGAGAATACCAGCGGTCGATCATCACATGCAAAACGGCGACGAAATGCCAGCCGTTCCTCATCGCTGTCGAATGGCGATGGCCGAACCACCACGCCATTTGGAACAACCTCGATCTTCTCGCGCGGCGTGTCGAAGGCGGAATGAATTTCGTGCGCCATGAAATGCGAACAGGCGATCACCCGGCTCGCCTCACTTGTCAATAACCGCTCCAGACGATCGATTTGAACCGAGAGATCAGTCGTCAGATGGCCTTGCTGCCGCCCGCGTTCCGTCGCGTGGATCGTTGCCAGCAGCGGCAGATGGCAAAAACGCTTGAGCGTCATGCCCGCAGATGCGACCAGCCAGTCGTGCGCGTGAATCAGATCAAAGCCACCGATATGGCGATGCAGATCAAGCGCAGCCTGCCGCAGCGCAACGTTCAACTCCTGCGTCAGTGGGAAGAATGTGCGATCAGCAACCGGTGGAACAGCCACCCGGTGAACATGAACGCCTTGCACCGTGTGTTCGTAGTTGTCACCATGGTGGAGATTTGGGGTGACGATATGAACCTCAACGCCGATCTGCGCCAGCGCGTCGGTCAAATCGGTCACGTGGCGCCCCAGGCCGCCGATCAGATGCGGCGGGTACTCCCAGGACAACATCAAAATCCGCATAGACCCTCGACAAAAAGAACCGGCTGCCGTTTTGCAGCACGCGATGGCACACAGTCTGGCGCGCATCATCACGCAATGCAAACAATAGCCGGGACGATCATCGCACCAGGGCGAATTTGTATTATTAAGGATTATAGCATAACCGGTTTAGAATGTCACCTTTCAAACAAATGACAATATCAAGATGCCTGCCTGACATACTTGTTCATCGCCAAGTGCAAGGGTGACGGTCACCTTTACATACACTTAGCCAGGAGTTCAGCAGCAGCCAAAGATGATGCTGTGTGATGAACCAATTGCCTCGCTCGATCCCAGCTCGGCGAAGGTGATTATGGATACGCTGCGCGACATCAATCAGACGATGGGCATTTCTTTGCTGGTCAACCTGCATCAGGTCGATGTCGCACTGCATTATGCCGAACGGATTATTGGCATCAACCGCGGACAAGTGATCTACGATGGTCCGCCGCAGGCATTGAGTAGCGAGCAGATCTATCAGATTTATGGCTCAGAAGCGGGCGAACTCATCCTCGACGTGAAGGAGCGGTATGCAGCCTGAAGCCTTTTTTCTCCGGCGGCGCATGCAATCGGCGATCTTTTTTGCAGCGATCCTCGGATTGACCTACGGCGGCATCCTGCTCACGCAGTTCGATGTTATCCAGGGATTGCAGGCAGTTCCGCGCGCCTTCGCCTGGGGTATCGTCAACTTTGTTCCCGATGAGCGGTCATGGTCACGTCTGCCCCGCATTCTCGAGAAACTGCAAGAAACCGTGCTGATGGCAGTCGCCTCGTCGAGCATCGCCTCAGTGTTTGGGTTTGGGCTGGCGCTGCTTGGCGCCAACACAACGCGCCCGCATCCCTGGTTCAGTCTGCCGGCGCGTATGCTCGCCAGCGTCTTCCGCAACATCGATGTATCGGTCTGGGCGCTGATCCTGATTTTCTCGTTTGGGCAGAGCGGTTTTACCGGCTTCTTTGCCCTGTTCTTCGTCACCTTCGGGTTCATCACGCGCGTGATGGTCGAGACAATCGATGAGGTGAGCACCGACTCGGTGGAGGCGCTGCGAGCAACGGGGGCCGGTTATGGCGCGATCATCAGCCAGAGCGTCATCCCTGCCTGCCTGCCGCAATTGATCAGCTGGGTGCTCTATATGATCGAAACCAACATCCGCAGCGCGACGCTTGTGGGTATTCTCACCGGCACCGGCATTGGTTTTCTGTCCGACCTCTACTTCAAGAATTTCAACTACGGCGCAGCCAGCCTGGTCGTGCTGGCGACCGTTGTTGCCGTTTTGCTGATTGAAACGGCATCGAACGCTATTCGAAGGACAATTCTCTGATGGAAATGGAAACAACCCTCTCGTCCCGCCGCATCTGGGTGCGGCCCCGAAATCGTGCCAATCTCGTGATTCAGGCGACGCTCCTGGCGCTCACGATCCTGACTATCTATGGACTGGCGACGATTGATGCGCGCAATGTAGATTTCTTCACCGCTCTCGGCGATATGCTCAATAATTTTCGCATTGCCCTGTTCGAAGCGCGGCTTAAGAACCTGAGCTGGTTTGAGCTGTTTCGAGAACTAATGGTCACTGTTGGGCTAGGACTGCTTACAACGGTGTTCGGGGCGGTGTTCGCTTTCTTCCTCGCATTGTTCGCCGCGCAGAACCTGGCGCCGCGCCGCGTCACCGATGCGGTCAAAGCAATCATGGCGTTCGTGCGGGCAGTGCCGACGGTGCTCTGGGTGCTCTTCTTTGCTGTAACCGCCGGCTTGGGCGCGGCAGCTGCCGTCATCGGCATGACATTCCATTCGATCAGCTATCTGGTCAAAGCATATGCTGAGACGTTCGAGGAACTCGATGAAGGAACGCTCGAAGCGCTACGAGCCAGCGGCGCCAACTGGTGGCAGACGGTGTTTCAGGCGGTGGCGCCCTCATCGGCATCGGCGCTCCTCTCGTGGACGTTCGTGCGCTTCGAGATCAACTTCTCGGTGGCGATTGCGATGGGAGCGACGGCTGGCGCCGGCGGCATTGGCTTCGATATGTTTATGGCGAGCGGATTCTACCTCGACCTCCGCGAACTCGGCATCTTTACCTATGCGGTGTTGCTCTTCGCCATTCTGCTAGAATGGGGGGCGACGCGCTTGAAGGAAACGGTTGGCACGAAACGCTAGGTAAGCACGATGAGTATGCTGACAGACTCGCACATTCTCAGTTGCAGCCCGCCACTCCTGGTCTGTGAACTGGCGGAACAGGCGCTGATACGGTACGACCGTAACGCCATCACGTTTATCAGCGGGCCGCGCTGCGTTCTGGTGCAGTTGCGAATGATCGAAGGCGTTGCGGCAACTGCCTTCAACGCCGGTGAAATCCTGGTCACCGAGACCCGGCTGGAACTCAATGGGCAGTTTGGCTTCGGTATGGTGATCGGAAATAACCCTGATCATGCCACAGCCCTGGCCATCCTGGACGCTGCTCTGCGCATGCCGGACGATCCGCATGCCGATCTGCGTCCGCGCATTGCGGAGCTGGGCCGCATGCTCAGCGCCAGCCGTGAACGCCGCTTCGCCGCTGCGGCTGCAACGCGGGTCGAGTTTGAGACATTCTGAAAATGACCGTAATCGTTTCTGCACCACCCACACCACTTGAACAGTTCAACGGGCGCACCTTCCGGGTTCTGCTCGATTGTCTGGCGCGCCCTGGCAGGGTCGGGCAGTTGCCTGCACCCCCCTTCGCCGATCTGCCGCGGCTGACGGATGGCGCACCGCCGAGTCCGGCCACTGTGGCGGCAGGCATGAGCCTGCTCGATCAGACGGTCAGTTTCGCGCAGGCAGCGGGGAAAGCGTGGCTCTCCGCCGATCATCCATTGACGCGCTGGATAGCGCTCCGCAGCAATGCCCGCCCGATTGCGCCAGAAGCGGCGGATTTCGCACTCCTTCACGACTCGGCAAGTGCAGTCCTGCTCGGTGCATTGAAGGAAGGCACGCTCCTTTACCCCGAGCAGAGTTGCACGGCGTTTCTGTGCGTGCCGGAGATCGTCGCTGGCGGCGCTACGCTGCGCCTGACCGGTCCAGGCATTGCTGGCGAGGCGACGATTGGGCTGCCAGGTGTTGCGCCGATGGAACTCGAGGCGTTGACTGCGCGACGCGGACGCTTTCCGCTCGGCATCGACATCTTTCTGATCGATCAGCGGGGCTGCTGTCTGGGTTTGCCGCGCACGACGCAGTTTACTCGTGTGTACTGAGAGGAGACGACCTTCCTGCCGGAACGCTTCGGGCTGAAGCCCTTGCTGAAATCATGCAAGCCCCTGTAGTATTTCTAGGTCCTGATCTCTAGCCCGCAGCTCAGAAGGTACGTTGTTGCGAGGATGGTATGGGATATGTGGCTGTTCGTGGCGGCGCTGAAGCGGTTGCCCGCGCCGAGGAACTGGTCGAGTGCCTGCGATTGATGGGAGGCGGCACGCCGCTGCACCTGCCGCAGATCCGCGATCAGATCCGCCACGCGGTGAGCCGGGCGATGCACGAGGGTGCGCTCTACGCGCCATTGCTGGCAGCGCTGGCGGTCAAGCAGGCTGAAGGCGACAGCATCGAAGCCGCCTTTCTGCTCCGCGCCTACCGCACGACGCTGCCGCGTGTGATGGCGTCGCTGCCGGTGTCAGGACGCGACATGATGTGCCTGCGCCGTATTTCGGCGTCGTTCAAGGACATCCCCGGCGGGCAGATGCTCGGTCCTGCCGCCGATTATCTGATCCGGCTCCTTCAACCGGCGCTTGCCGACGAGGATATGAGCGCCGTCGTCCGCGCTGCCGAACGCTACGAGGCGCTGATCGCCATCGGCGGTCAACATCCTGGCGAGGTCGGGCGCTTCCCCAAAGTGGCCGACTATATGCGGCAGGAGCGGATGATCGTCGATGTACCGCATGAACCGCTGCGCGAAGCGCCGTTCGACATTACCCGCGAACCGCTCACCTTCCCCTGCCCGCGCAGCGCGCGCCTGCAAGCAATGGCGCAGGCTGACACCGGCAGCCTGATGAGCCTGGCGTACAGCAGCGTGCGCGGCTATGGCGACGCGCACCCGACGCTAGTCGAGTTGCGCTACGGCTACCTGCCCGTCCAGGTGGTGCATCCGCTGACCGGTGAACCAATCACGATCGGCGAGATCGAAGCCACCGAGGCCGAGGTAGCCTCGAAAGCGCACAGCGTTGTCAACAGCGCCGAACCGCCGCGTTTCAACGTCGGCTATGGCTTCGCCTTCGGACAGAGCGAACTCAAGGTCATGAGCATGGCAATCCTCGACAGTGTGCTGACGCAGGCGCGTATCGGCAGTCTCAGCGGCGAGTCCGGTCCTGCCGCTGACGAAGAGTTTGTCCTGTTGCACAGCGATGGCATCGAAGCCAGCGGCTTCGTTGCCCATTTCAAACTGCCGCATTATGTCACCTTCGAGGCCGATCTGCGCGTCCTCGACCGCGCCCGTGATCATCACGCCGCCCATCTTGGTCAACTGGTCGATCAGGCGCTGGAGGAGCAGAGATGAACGCGAACATCGATCAGTTGTACAACTTCGCCTTGCTCGACGAAGATGCCAAACGCGCGATCCGGCGCAGCCTGCTCAAGGCAGTGGCGCTCCCCGGTCACCTGGTTCCCTTCGCCAGCCGCGACCTGCCGATCGCGCGCGGCTGGGGCACCGGCGGCCTCCAGATCACCCTGGCGCTGATCACGCCCGATGACACGCTCAAGGTCATCGACCAGGGAGACGACGAGAGCGTGAATGCGGTCAATCTCCGGCGACTGATCACACGCACGACCGGCATCACGACGACGGTTGACACAGCGGCGGCCACCGTGATCCAGACCCGCCACCGCATTCCCGAAGAGCCGCTGCGCGATGACCAGATTCTGGTGTTGCAGGTGCCGATGGCTGACCCGTTGCGCTGGGTCGAGCCGAATCTGGAACGCGCCACGATTATGCACAGCGAAGCCGACTACGGCAAGATGTGGGTCTATCTGTACGAAAGCGTGGTACGGGCTGGCGACCTGCGCATTGCCAGCCAGTATCCGGTGATCGTCAACCGTCGCTACCTGATGGACACCACGCCGATTCCGCGCTGGGACGTTCCCAAACTGCACATGGCCGAGACGCTCTCCCTCTTCGGCGCAGGACGCGAGAAGCGCATCTACGCCGTCCCGCCGTACACGGCGGTCGAACCGTTGCAATTCGACGATTACCCCTTCCGCACCGAATACCGACCGGGCCAGCGCTGCGCTCGCTGCGGCGCCGAGAACACCTTCCTCACCACGCATTTCGTCGCCGACGCACACGGCGGGCGCTGGGAAGCGACCTGTTCCGACGCCAGTTATTGCGCAAAACGACGTACACCGGCGGAGGCGACCGTGTGATGGACGAAAACTGGCTGTTGCGCATCGAGCAACTCAACAAGCATTTCGGTCCTACCTGCCCCGATTGTGGTCGCCTGACCGGACCCGACGCCGGACGGTCGCGCTGCCCGCATTGCGGCACCGTGTGGGCGTGCGTCGATGTCAATGTGCAACTGGCAGTGGGCGAGGTGCTCGGCATCGTCGGTGAAAGCGGCAGTGGCAAGAGCACGTTGCTCCAGATGATTCATCTGGCGATTCGCCCTGACAGCGGGCGCATCTGGTATTGCGACAATGGCGAAACACCCCGCGATCTCCTGGCGCTCGACCGCTACGAAGCGCGACTCTTTCGCAACACGCGCCTCGGCATCGTCTATCAACGGCCCGAACTGGGACTGAATATGCGATTCTCGGTAGGCGGCAACGTGGCCGAAAAATTGCTCCTGGCTGAATGGCGCCACTTCGGTCGCATCCGCGTGCGCACTGCCGATCTGATGGACAAAACCGAGCTGCCGCCGGAGCGCATCGACGATGAACCGGCCACCTTCAGCGGCGGGATGCTGCAACGGGTCCAGATCGCCAAGGCGCTCGCCAGCCGCCCGACACTCCTCCTGCTCGATGAGATCACGAGCGGGCTGGATGTCTCGGTGCAGGCGCGCGTGCTCGATCTGCTGCGGCGTATTCAATGGGAAGATGGCATCACCATGCTGCTGGTCTCGCACGACCTGGGAGTGGTGCGGCAACTTGCGCGCCGCACAATTGTGATGAAGAACGGTCATATCGTTGAGGCGGGCCTCACCGACCAGATTCTGGAAGACCCGCAGCATCCGTACACGCAACTGCTGGTGTCGTCGGCGTTGTAGCCAGGAGTGAGGCGCGAGGCGCGAGGGAAGAGGCGTGAGGCGTGAGGTGCGAGGGAAGAGGCGCGAGGGAAGAGGCGTGAGGGGTGAGGGAAGAGGCGTGAGGGGTGAGGGAAGAGGCGTGAGGCGTGAGGGGTGAGGCGCGAGGCGCGAGGGAAGAGGCGTGAGGCGTGAGGGAAGAGGCGTGAGGCGTGAGGGGCGTTACACCTGCCAACGTTGAACGTGGTAAGGTTGCACGCAGGGGCGTGGCGGCACCACGTCCACGGTGAACACGAGGCGGAACATCCTTCGTGCCGCTTCGTGTCCTTCGTGGACGATCCAGCGAACAAGGCGTGAGGGGTGAGGCGCGAGGGAAGAGGCGTGTGGCGATTGAGACGCCGTTCACCAGCGCAGGCATCAATACCGGTGCTGATCGGACGAAGCCTCGCGCAGGGCGGGCGGTGGGCATCCGCTTGCTCCGTGGCGAGGGTGCGGCTGCACCCTTTGTTCGAGTCAGTCCGGCAGGTATGGGATTTGAGCAATGAAGCCGGTATCGCCCGGTTCAGCCCGCGCAGGCGGGCTGCGCAACAGGAGCCTGCGGCTTCAGCCGCCGGGCGCCCAGGCGGACAGCGGCATAAGTACTTAAAAAACCATCAGCCGCCAGGCGGACGAGCGGATCATGGACGATGTATTCAATATCCATATGACCCATCTCCTCGAGGTGTACAACCTCCACAAATCATTTACGCTCCACCTGATCGACGGGCGCACCATCACGCCGGTGCGCGACGTCAGTTTCAGTGTGGCGGCTGGTGAGCATCTCCTCATCTACGGGCGCAGCGGGATGGGAAAAACCAGTATTCTCAAGTGCATCTATCGCTCGTACCTGCCCACATCTGGTGCGATCTGGTTCGATTCGCACACATTCGGACGCATCGATCTTTGCCGCGCCAGCGAAAGCGTCATCCTGCAACTGCGCGAGCGCGAGATTGGCTTCTGCTCCCAATTCCTGCGCGCACTCCCGCGCATCTCGGCGCTCGATACACTCTGCGAACCGCTCTACCGGCAACAGATGGATCGGACGATGGCGCAGAAAATCGGGCGGGAATGGTTGAACCGGTTGGGCATTGCACCCGAACTGTGGCAGGCAAGCCCGCTCACCTTCAGTGGCGGCGAGCAACAGCGCATCAACCTGGGGCGCGCTTTCATCGCCCGACCGCGCCTGCTGCTGCTCGACGAACCGACCGCCAGCCTCGACGACGCAATCAAACAGGTGGTGATCGGTATGATCCAGGCAGCGCAGGCGGAAGGCACGGCGATCATCAGCGTCTCGCACGATCTGGCTGCCCTGGGCGCCTGCGCCAACCGGCAATGGACCTTTCAGCCAGCGAGGTAATGTGTGCAGTTCCTGTTGACGAACGCAACTGTCGTCTTGCCCGACCGGGTGATGGATGATGGGTGGGTGGCGATTGACCGGGGACGGATCAGCGCCATCGGGCGCGGCGCTTACCCGCAGTCGCCGACCATGCCGCATTTCGATCTCGATGGCGCTTGCCTGCTCCCCGGGCTGGTCGATCTTCACTGCGACGTGATCGAGAAACTGGTGCAGCCGCGCCCCGGTGTGACGATTGAACCCGGCGTTGCGCTTCACGCCGCCGATCGACTCCTGCTTGGATGCGGCGTAACCTGCCAGTTCCATGCGCTCTCGCTCGATGATGCCGAATTTGGCGTGCGCAGCGAACAGTTTGTGCACGATTTTCTCTCCCGCCTGCGCGTAGAACGGCGCTGCGGCGCGCGTCATCTGATGCATGCCCGCGTGGAAGTGAGCAGCGAACGAGGCATTGAGGCGCTGAAGACAATACTCGGTCATCCGCTGCTCCGCCTGGTCTCGATCATGGATCACAGTCCAGGGCAGGGCCAGTACACCACCGAAGCAGCCTTCCGCAAGTATGTCATGCAAATGGGTGGGCGCAATGATGCCGAGATTGATCTGATCCTGAAACGCAAGCGCGCATTACAGACCGACAGCCCGCGCCGGATTGCGCAGATCATCGCATGGGCGACGCAGTATGGGCTGCCGGTCGCCAGCCACGATGACGATACGCCAGCAAAGGTCGCGCAACTGGTCGAATATGGCGTGCGCATTGCCGAGTTTCCCACCACCATGAGCGCAGCGCAGGCGGCGCATGCCGCCGGACTATCAGTTGGCATGGGCGCGCCGAATGTCTTGCGCGGCGCCTCCAGCAGCGGCAACCTGAGCGCACTCGCCGCCATCGAAGCCGGTGTGGTCGACTGGCTCTGCGCCGACTACTATCCAGCCGCGCTGCTGCCGGTCATCTTCCGGCTGGCAGACCGCGGAACCCTGAGCCTGCCCGCCGCCGTTGCGCTGGTGAGCTATCACCCGGCGCGCGCGGTTGGGCTTGATCAGCAGATCGGCAGCATTCAGCCCGGTCGTATCGCCGATCTGATCGTCGTGCGGCGTATGCCGGATCCCGTCGTGCAGCAAGCCTTCATCGGCGGCCGGCCCGTCTACACCTGGGCGGAGCGGGCGGAAAGCCCCAGTGGTCTCTTCGCCTGATTCGAATGCACACAAAGACACAGAGATGCCGGTCACAGGATGATTTCTCTCCCCATGGTCTGTGAAAACCCGTCGCACCCTGCGAATCCGTGTCCTCTCAAATGGGACACGGACTCACACGGATCGTGACGGATTGACACGGATGATCAGTTATTCCCCCGATCCGTGACAATCCGTCGCATCCGTGCCAATCCGTGTCCTATTACCGATCCCCCCTTGCGGTCTCGTCCCACCTCGCCCGAATTGCAGCGATCCAGTATAATCGTCTATCCGTACCAACTGATTGGTTTACCGCAACTGTGCTCAAGGACTCCGCCGTGCTCAAGAGTCGTCTCCTGATCTCGATCAGCGCCGGTCATTTTGCCGTTGATGTGCTCAACAGCGTCGTTCCCGTATTGCTGGCGGCGCTGGCTGTGCCACTCGCGCTCAGTAATGCCCAGATTGGGCTTGCGCTCACCATCCAGATCTTCGCCGGAGCGCTCTCACAGCCGCTCTTCGGCTGGCTGGCGGATCGCTTCAGTGCACGTCCGGCAGCCCTGGCCGGCGCCGGCGTGGCGTGGATGGCGCTCTGCCTGGCGGCAATTGCCTTCGCAACGAATTGGACGCTGATTGTGCTTCTGGTCGGTTTGATGGCGCTGGGATCAGGACTCTTCCATCCGATCGGAACGGCGAGCGCAGCGGCTTCGGCGCCGGCGCGCGCCGCAAGCGCGACCGCGATCTTCTTCTTCAGCGGGCAACTTGGGCTGTCGCTCGGTCCGCTGCTGGGAGGCGCGTTGCTCGGCGCTGCGAATGGCGCGTATGCGATCCTGGCGCTGACAGCGCTGGCGCTCGCGCCTGCGGTGTTCCTGTTCGCTGCGCCGCGGCCGGTGATACCGGTGGGGGGAACGGCGCGCGCAGCCCACGCGGCAGTCCGCGTCGGGGTTGCTATTCTGGCGGCGTTTATCGTCCTGGTGGCGCTGCGCTCGTCGATCCAGTCGGTATTTATGTCGTTTTTGCCGAAACTCTTCGCCGATCGCGGCTGGGAACCGGTCGCCTATGGCGCGATTGCGGGCACGTTTATGTTCACTGCCGCCATTGGCAATATCATCGCCGGTGACATCGCCGACCGCTTTGGCATGCGCGCTGCGACGATCTGGCCCCTGCTGATCAGTGTTCCTGCCGGGCTGATCTGCCTCTGGTCCCCCTCGCCGCTGACGGCTTTCATCGCCTGCGGCGTCGCCGGGATGGTCATCGGCGGTCAACACAGCGTGCTGGTGGTGCACGCACAACGGTTGCTGCCGGTGCGTCAGGGATTCGCTGCCGGGCTGATCCTGGGGTTCACCTTTGCGACCGGGGGTATCGGCACGGCGCTGGTAGGGGCGCTGGCGGACACGGTGGGGTTGCTGCCTGCAATGCAGGGTGCGGTACTGCTCGCGATCCCCGCCGCCGCGCTGGCGCTCACCCTGCCGGGGCGCGAGTCGGCCACGGCCGTGGCGGCAGCGGCTGAGGCTTAGGATCAGCACTTTTCAAATGACAGGAGTTACGCGGTCGCCTCACAGGCAAGCCGCATGACGGCTCTTTTTGCCTTCGGCAGAGCAGTATTTGTCTTCTTTTGTGGTGTAGTGCGACGGCTTCGCCGCCGCACTACACCACCTTGATGGTAGTACCACGCTGCCGCAGGCTCTGGCGAAGCCAGAAAATGCGCCACCGCGTAACTCCTGTCAAATGACAGGAGTTACGCGGGAGCCGCGTGATGGCTCTTTTTGCCTTCGGGAGAGCGGTACTTGTCTTCCTTCGCGCCTCTTTGTGTCCTTTGTGGACGGATCACCCCTCAGGAAGTCTGACTTTCCGGTTTGGCCGCATGAATAATCGGCGCGTGCCCTGCTGCAACGCGCTGGAGGCTTTCTTCCGGCGCGCATCCTTCCAGCCGCAGGTAGGCGTACTTGAAGAGGTCGCGCGCGGTGGCGACCGCTGGCGCTGCCAGAATGATGCCGAACAGCCCGAACAGGGTGCCCATCACGATCATCGCCACCGTCAGCACCGCCGGATGAACGCCGACGCTCTCGCCGATGATGCGCGGCACCAGCAGGCTGTTCTCGAGTTGCTGGACGGCGATATACAGCACAAGAACGGCGATGCCTGCCGTTGGTGAGATGCCAAACCCCAGAATCACCCCCGGAATGGCGCCGATCGTTGGACCAAGCACCGGAATGAACTCGGTGACGCCAGCGATCAACGCCAGCACCAGAACATAGTCGCCAAGCGGGAAACCGAGCATCTCCAGCCCCACCAGACCGATGCCGACCGCCAGACCAACCGCAACACACAGAATGATCTGCCCGCGAATGTACCCGCCCAACACCCGGTTGAAAATATCCCACACATTCCAGAAATCGGCGCGGGCGCGCGGATGTACGAGCCGATTGAAGAAGACCCGCCCCTGATGCTTGTCGTACAGCACATAGAACAGCCAGATCGGCAGCGAAATGAAGCCCAAAATGAATGTGACAGTATTGAGCAGTTGAATGAGCTGGTTTAGAAGAAACGCGCCCCCGCGTTGCAGATAGGTGTCGACGTTATTTTGCAACGAACGCAGCAGGTTCGCCAGGCTATCTTCAATGGGTTGCTGTAACGACGGCGGCGCCTGATCGCGGTACTGTCGAATCATCGAGTCAAGAAACCGCTGAGCCTCGCTGAATGAGGGCAACTGACGGATCAACCGTTCGACCTGTTCGACCAGCGGCGGAATAATCAGCGCAAAAGTCGCTGCGATCCCCAGAAAACCCAGGATGTAGACAGCAAGAATGGAGAGCCAGCGCGGCATCCAGCGGTCGAAGAAATCCACGGCTGGCGCCATCAGATATGCCAGCACGAGACCAATGATGAACGGGATCAACACCGGGCGCGTTGCCCAGAGCATCCAGCCAATGCTGTAGAGCGCCAGCGCCACCAGCGACCAGCGCGCAACCAGGCGCCAGATAGCTGGCCACGTCATCCCCTGGACGACCGGCATATCTGCGACCGGTTCAGCCGTGCTGTGATCCCTCTTGCCAGCATCACCATCGGACGGCTGGGCATCGATGGGGGGTGGCGCCTCTATCGTTTCTTCTTCCTGCGGCTCGACTGTTTTCATGGCATATCACATTGCAACAATCATCATGGCGCTATCATACGTTACAATGGAGAGAACGCAGTGTCAAGGCGTTTTGATACGGAGAAACAAGATGATTCGCCTCATTCTCGACACCGACATCGGCACTGATGTCGATGATTGTCTGGCGCTGGCGCTCATTCTGGGGTCGCCCGAATTCCGCCTCGAAGGTGTGACGTGCGTGTACGGCGATGTGTTGCTCCGTAGCCGCATGGTGCGGAAACTGTTGAACCTGTGCGGACGCACGACCACCCCCGTGTTTGCCGGTGCGTCTCAACCGCTCCTGGAACTGCTGCCGGTCTATTGGGCAGGGCACGAAGGGATTGGGCTGCTCGACGAAGCTGATCATACGCTCGCGCCAGAAGCCGATCACGCTGTCGATTATCTGGTGCGCACCGTCATGAGTAATCCAGGACAGATTCACCTCGCTGCCATTGGTCCGCTGACGAATGTGGCGCTGGCGCTGAAACGCGAGCCACGCATTGCGCAGGCGCTGGCTGGTCTGACGATCATGGGCGGCGCGTGCCGGGGATACGAGTCGCTAAACATCGGTTATGCCGAGCACAACATCCGCTGCGACCCGGAAGCGGCGCATATCGTCTTCAGCTCCGGTGCGCCGATCTCGCTCGTCCCGCTCGATGCGACCCTGCAAACTCGCATCCGCCCGGCAGATGTCGAACGCATTCGGGCAGCAGGCACGCCATTCCACGCCGCAGTTGCCGACCAGGTCGCCCTGTACCCGCCATTCCGTTCGCGGGGTTTCACCTATTTGCACGATCCGCTGGCGGTAGCGACCATCCTCGCGCCCGATCTGGTACGCTGGCGCACGCTCCACGTCGATGTTGAGACGGGTGGACGGCTGACTGCTGGTATGACGCTGATGCGTGAACCATCCGATGCTGCGCCCGCGAATGCCCGGGTTGCTTTGAGCGTCGATGCAGCGCACTTCGAGGAATGGTTTCTCATGCGGGTCGCATCTGACAACGCAATGCAGATCCGCGGTCGCTAAACCTGACCTGACGATCAGCATTGACTGAGCGCATGTCTGCAAAAGTCAATAAGAACCGCGCTCATCTGGCGCGCCGTCATTCCTCACGCAGGATATAGCCAACGCCGCGCACCGTATGGATCAGACGCGGTTCGCCTTGCGCTTCGAGTTTCTGGCGCAGGTAGCGGACATAGACTTCGATGATGTTGCTCTCGCCGCCGAAATTGTACCCCCACACGCGATCGTAAATGACGTCGCGCGTCAGCACCTGCTGTGGGTGGCGCAAGAACAATTCGAGCAAATCGTATTCCTTTGCCGTGAGGTCCACCCGCCGGTCGCCAATGGTGACTTCGTGCGCGGCGAGATCCATTGTCAGCGGACCATAGCGCAGCACCGTCGCCGTGTCTTCGCGCTGGCGGCGGCGCAACTGAACGCGGATACGCGCCAGCAGTTCCTCAAAAGCGAATGGTTTGATCAGGTAATCGTCGGCGCCGGCTTCGAGACCGGCGACCCGATCCGGCACGGCGTCGCGCGCCGTAAGCATGATGATCGGCACATCCGAAGCGGCACGGAGACGGCGCACAACTTCCAGCCCATCAATACCCGGCAGCATCAGATCGAGCACTACCAGATCGGGCGGGCGTTCGCGCGCAATATCGAGCGCCTGACGTCCGTCGGCAGCGATTTCGACACTGTACCCCTCGAATGTCAGCCCGCGCCGGAGATAGCCGGCAATTTCAGCCTCGTCCTCAACGATTAAAATAGTGCTCATAGGGCTGCACAACAACCAACGGCGACAGGTTGCATCGCCAGGGATGCTATAGCATCGTGCATTGTAACAGACGGTTTTGCGTGTTGCAAGGAAACGAGCATGATCGGTAAAGAATTGCAGGATCAGGTTGCAGTCGTCACCGGCGCATCGCGGGGCATCGGGCGGGCGATTGCGCTGGCAATTGCGGCGCGCGGCGGGCGCGTGCTCGTCAACTACCAGCGCAACGCCGCTGCTGCTCAAGAGGTGGTCGCCGCCATCGAGGCGATGGGAAGCGAGGCAGTCGCATATGCTGCCAATGTCGCCGATGAGCGCGACGTCCAGGGAATGGTGGAGACCTGCCTTGCGCGGTGGGGACGGCTCGATGCGCTCGTCAACAACGCCGGAATGACCGGCGACGCGCCATTCGTGCGCATGCGCCCCGACCAGTGGCGCACTGTTATTGATGTCCATCTGACCGGCGCATTCCTCTGCAGCCGTGCAGCACTGGCGCCAATGCGCGCACAGAAGTATGGACGGATTGTCATGATCGGCTCGCTGGCTGGGCTGGCGGGGAATATCGGGCAGGCGAACTATGCCGCCGCCAAGGCCGGGCTTGTCGGTCTGGCGCGCGCCCTGGCGCGCGAAACGGCGCGCGATGGAATTACCGTGAATGTGGTTGCTCCGGGATACATCGAGACCAATATGCTCGCCACATTATCGGCGGTGAGACGACAGTGGGCGCTCGATGCGATTGCGATGGGGCGCTTCGGCACACCGGAGGAAGTCGCGGCAGCCGTCGTTTTTCTCCTCTCGCCATTGGCGTCGTACATCACCGGTCAGGTACTGGCCGTTGACGGCGGATGGGTCATGCCATGAAGCGTATCTGAACATCCGCCTCATGGCAAGGGTAGACGAAGGCAATGCCTTCGTCTACCCTTGCATGTTTCAAACACGCTCCTGGCGCCTGTAAGCATGTTGTCATGCACATAGGCGCTTTCTTCGGCTATGCTCTGCAAAGACATTCGCGCGCATACCGATCAACGACGCTGCACAGTATGACAACCAACCTGCGAACCCTACGCCGTAGTCGTGGACTGACCCTGACCGAACTGGCCATCCTCAGTGGCATTCCGGCGCGCCATCTCGGCGCCGTCGAACTTGGCATTCTCTCCCTCGACGGAGCAACGTGCACGCATCTGGCAAGCGTTCTGGCTGTTGCGCCACACGCCTTGCCCTATGCGCCTCCATCCGTTGCCTCGCATCCGCCCCTGATCGACCTTCAGCGCCTGACAATACCCTTTGCTATCGCCCTGACGACGACAACACTGGCCACGTCGCTCGTGTTGCACAGCGATCTGCCGACTCCGTTGCCGCAAAGCGTGCCGCTTGCGTCGCAGTCTGTCGTCGTTCCGCCAGCAGATTTCGCACCCGAAACCGCGCCTATCGGCAGAGCGATCAACGTTGAGGCGCTCAAAGCGACGCTCCTGGACAGCAGCGCTTCCACACCGGCGCGCCAGGCAACCCTGAGCGCTGCATCACGCGAAACCGCGACAGAAGAGGGAATCCAATCGCTCGAGCGGTCATTCTCAACGCTCTCACCTGCACCAGCAACAACGATCGAATCGAAACGCATCGACCGCACAGCGCCGCGTGGCTATCCGCTGATCGCGCCGGTAGGCCAGATCGTGACGACCCAGGGGTATGGCGAAGGCACCCACGCGCCGGCAGCCGTGTGGGGCGGGCTCGATTTCGCCATCGATGCAAATGGCGACGGCTACGCCGAACCGGGACCAACACGCGGCACACCGGTGATCGCCACGCACGATGGGATTGCGCGGGTCTATCCCGGCAGCTGGCCCGGCGGCAACTTCGTGCGCATCGAAAACCGCGAAACCGGCTGGACGACCGCATATGGACATCTTGATACTATTCTGGTCAGCGACGGGCAGGAAGTGCAACGTGGCGCTCAGATCGGCACAATCGGCAGCACCGGCTACGCCACCGGACCTCACCTGCACTACGAAGTCTGGCGACAGGGCATCAATGTCGATCCCACTCCGTTTGTCACACCGCCGAATACGTAACGCAGCCGCGCGGAACCAATTCTCATCCAACTCTTTCAGCATATCGTATAATCGGGCAACTGCGACACCCCCATGAAGACAGGAGCGCCTGATGACCGGAACACATCAAGGGATAGCCTACACATTGACCATTCGCTGTCAGATCGACAATCGCCCCGGTATGCTGGGCGCCATTGCCACTGCTATTGGCGAGAGCGGCGGCAACATTGGCGCTATCGACATTGTGCGCGTTGATCGCAAGCACCTTGTGCGCGACATTACCGTGCGTGTGCAGGATGAACTTCATGGCGACCGCATTGTTCGCCGCGTCAACGCAATTCCCGGCGTCGTTGTCACAAATGTAAGCGATCGGGTGTTTTCATTACACCAGGGCGGCAAGATTGCCATTCACAGTCGCACACTGCTCAAGAGCCGCGACGACCTCTCGCTGATCTACACCCCTGGCGTTGCGCGCGTTTGCCGGGCAATTGCGCGCGACGAAGAGAATGCCTTCTCACTGACGATCAAGAAAAACAGCCTGGCGATTGTCAGCGACGGCAGCGCCGTCCTGGGGCTGGGCAACATAGGCGCAGCAGCCGCAATTCCGGTTATGGAAGGAAAAGCGGTGCTTTTCAAAGAACTGGCAGACATAGACGCCTTCCCGATCTGCTTGAAGAGCCAGGACCCTGACGTGATTGTGGACACGGTCGAACAGATCTCACCGGTATTCGGCGCCATCAATCTGGAAGACATCGCTGCTCCCAGATGCTTCGACATCGAGGAACGTCTAGTCGAACGCCTCGATATTCCCGTGATGCACGACGATCAGCATGGCACGGCGGTTGTGGTGCTGGCCGGTCTGCGCAACGCGGCAACACTGGTTGGCAAGCGTCTCGACCAGATGCGTGTAGTGGTTAATGGGGTCGGCGCTGCGGGCACTGCCATTATTCGCAACCTTCTCAGCGCAGGAGTAGGCGAGATCACGGCGGTGAATCGTATGGGCATTCTCAACATCGCGGAAGATCAGCCACTCTCACCCGTGCAGCGACAGATCGCCGAACGCACGAATCATGAACGACGGCGGGGCGGGCTGGCGGAAGCGTTGATCGGCGCCGATGCCTTCATTGGCGTCTCAACCGGGAATCTGCTTACTGCCGGGATGGTGCAGAGTATGGGGAGTGACCCGATTGTCTTCGCGCTTGCGAATCCCATCCCCGAAGGCGATCCGGAAATGTTGCAGCACTATGCGCGCGTGGTTGCGACCGGTCGCTCCGATTTTCCCAACCAGATCAACAATGCGCTCAGTTTCCCTGGCATTTTTCGTGGGGCGCTCGACGTCCGCGCTGCGAGAATCACCCCGCGTATGCGTCTGGCGGCGGCGGAAGGTCTGGCGAGCGTCATCAGTCACGAGGAACTGAGCGAGGAATACATCATCCCCAGCGTCTTCAACCGCGACATTGTACCAGCCGTTGCAGCGGCGGTTGCGCAAGCTGCGCGTGAGGAAGGCGTCGCGCGCGCGGACAATGGCGCCTGACCGCGAACCAGACGGAGCAGTGGCGCCAGCAACTCCGAATAAACGGACATCACCCCCGCGAGCATACGCCATACATCCGAAATCCTCACAG